>JAUHYU010000080.1 GCA_030426345.1 Bacteroidia bacterium | reverse complement strand
CGAAACTGACCTGACGATTTCCATACCGTCTGGAAACAACAACGGAACATTTGATGAAGGTGATTATCACTTTTTTATTAGTTTGACTGATAATGAAGGGTGGTCAACACCAAAGGGGCTGAGCATCAAGATGCTTCATCGTTAGCATCAAGGTGCAATTCTATCGCCCCAAAATTTCATGGATTTTGAGGGCTTTTTAGGAGCCGAATTTCCTCTCAGACTCAATAGGCTTAGCTAAACTCCACATCATAAACTTGCACTTTCTCCCAAAGGGCAGAAAAGTCCGCGATGAATTTGTCGTGCGCAGGATGTGATTGGTAGATGTCGTGGTTTTCTTTGGAATCGAACCATACGAATAAGCCATAGGTAAATGAATGGTCCACTACATCGCGCTCTTCAGTAGCTGCCGGAGTACCGATTTTTACCATGTGGATTTCATCTACCTGATCCGTAAAGTCACGCATACCTTGTTCAAAAGCCTTTTTTTGTTCCTCGCTAACGCCATCTTTTACCCAAAAAAATACATTGTGTTGTACCATGATCGTTCTATGTTTTTATAATTAATATTCAGATGTTAAAACTAATCATTTAAGCTGAGTTCGAAAATAGAAAGCAGCCTCATTCCTATAAAAGCAGTAGTCTCTTGCTCATGGAAAAAAAGGCCTTTTTTTCCATGAAATTTCTATCATGGGTATTTAATATTAATTTTGAATAACATTAAAAAATAAACTGATGGAACAATCATTGCCCTTGGCAGAAAGGCTGCGCCCAACCAAGCTGGAGGAGCTGATCGGACAGGAACACCTGGTCGGAGAAGGTGCGGTCTTGCGTCGGGCTATCAGTTCTAGTATGGTTCCATCCATGATCTTTTGGGGCCCTCCAGGTGTTGGGAAAACCACGCTTGCGAACATCATCGCCAATCAGGTGAAGGCGCCTTTTCACACATTAAGTGCCGTCAGTGCCGGAGTCAAGGAAGTACGTGCTGTGATCAATGGCGCCGGACGAATCCAACGGACCATTCTTTTTATTGACGAAATCCACCGGTTCAATAAATCACAGCAGGATGCTTTGCTCGGTGCTGTGGAAAAAGGTGTTATTACGCTGATCGGCGCGACCACAGAAAACCCTTCTTTTGAAGTAAATGCGGCTCTTTTATCTAGATGTCAAGTTTATGTGCTCAGGGCATTGGACAAGGAAGACCTGTTGAAATTGCTTCAAATGGCCATGGAAAAGGACAGGAAGATCAGCCAACTCAATATTGAAATAAAGGAGACTGAGGCGCTGTTGCAGTTGGCCGGAGGGGATGCGCGCAAGCTGTTGAATATTTTTGAATTGGTGACGGATTCTATCAAGACTGACCCGATGGTGATAGAAAATAAAACCGTGATGGAGATTGCGCAACAAAAAGTAGCACTGTACGACAAATCCGGCGAACAGCATTACGATATTATTTCTGCATTTATAAAATCTATTCGCGGCAGCGATCCAAATGCTGCTTTGTATTATTTGGCGAGGATGATCGAAGGAGGCGAAGATGTAAAATTCATTGCTAGGCGGTTGGTGATTTCAGCTTCTGAAGACATCGGAAATGCCAATCCAACAGCTCTAGTGATTGCCACGAATTGTTTCCAGGCTGTCAATTTGATCGGTTATCCCGAATCCAGAATCATCCTTTCACAATGCACGACTTACCTTGCCTGTTCGCCCAAAAGCAATGCCGCCTACATGGCGATAAATGATGCCATGGCATTGGTGCAAAAAACAGGCGATTTGGCCATTCCGCTACATTTACGCAATGCACCTACTAAATTGATGAAGGATCAGGATTATGGCAAAGGCTATAAATATTCCCACAACTTCCCGGGTGATTTTGCCAATCAGGAATTTTTACCTGATGAAATTGCCAACACTAAGATCTACGATCCTGGAACAAATGCCCGAGAAAATGAAATGAGAAAAAGGCTTAAGGAGTTGTGGAAAGAGAAGTATGGGTATTGAGTAGTTGGTACGAGGTATTTAGAACCTAGCACCCAACTAAATCCCCTCCTTCATTTTTGTTCATTGAATGATTCTCTTGGGCAAGATATTCTCAACCCATCCTTCCAAGGTGTATTTATTACTACCCAATTCTTCCGTGCTCAGTGTTTTGAGTTGTTTATCTGCAAATGGTTGGATCCCTGGGTCGACGTACACTGCACCTTTGTGGTGATGATCTACCCAGTAGAGATGACGATATTTTTCAGGCAATGTAAAGCCATACTCTTCCATCCATTCTTCCAATGTCACTGTAGGTAGGGCCTTTACTTGTTCTGGCGTGTAAGATGTAGGGGTTAGTTTTTCAACTAACCAAGCTACATTTTCAGGATGGTGATGATACGCCCTATGTCCACCTTCAGGATCGTACCAATTCTTCAAGGTGCCAGATAGGTTTTGCTGCTTGGTTATCTCTATGATAGAATCAGTATAATTCCATACCGAACCATTCTCTAACTTATCTATAATTTCATCTCTCCTACCGTTCATCATTATCAAGTCAGCGTGATCCAGAATGGCCAAAAGCAATGCATCCTCTCCGTATTCATTTTGCAAGAGTTCAAAGGGCTGACCAGAACAGCGTTTATTGGTTTTGGTGTAATCAGGGGAAAATCCGTAGCCCGAGACCATTACTGCTTTCAATCGGTCGTCCAATCCGCCAACCCAAAGAGCGAGTGAACCTCCCAATGAGCTTCCTACCACGGCTAAACGGTCGGGATCAACAGCATCGTGAGTACTAATAAAGTCCACAGCCCTAAGTGCATCCCATACCAGCTTACTGAATACTTCCAATCCACCGCTAGGGCGTGACTTCAATGTTGGATTATTATCATGATCACGAGTCCCTTTTTTACCTTCTAAATTGCGTTCTTCCTCACCAATTGCATCATGCAAGAGGCAAGCAAAACCTAATTTAGCAAAGAGGGGACCAGAAAATTTATTGTATAGAGAAGATTTAGAACCTCCGTGTCCATTGGTAATAATGATACCTGGCAAAGGTCCATCTCTGTGCTCAGGAAGATAAAGCACGGAGGTGACCCAAGAATTGGGTTCACTTTGCCAAATCCAGCGTTCAGCCACGACCCCGTCTTGTACATAACGACCTCTGAATTCCGGCAAAAGAGGGACTCGATCCTTGGGCAATATTAGCAAATTGGCAAGCTGTTGGCGTTGCACCCTTGTTTGTTCGGAGATACCATCCTTTTTTTTCTCCTTTGAATTGCAACTCATTACAAAGAGCAAAAGATAAAATAGCAGAATGGCTACGGTATTATTTTTATACATTTCTCAAAACAATAAACTAAATGAATATAGTTAAAAACTTGTCTAGAGCCAAGAACATAGTACCCTCTAAATCCCCTTCAAATCCATGAAAGCTTGTGGAAGATAATCGATGATATCACTGGCACAAAGACTTTCCTCACCAATAAATTCTATAGCAATATCTGCCGCCAATCCATGAAGAAAAACACCCAAAATGGCCGCATCCTTGGGGGAATATTTTTGTCCAAGTAGAGAAGTAATAATGCCCGTTAATACATCTCCACTTCCACCAGACGCCATTCCAGGATTCCCGGTAGAATTGAAAAATACATTTCCTTCAGGAGTGGAAATAGAGGTGTGCGCACCTTTGAGCACGATGTAAATTTTGTGTTTTACAGAAAGGGCAATCTGCAAATCTAACCGCTCAAAATCATCTTTCCATTCTCCAACCATCCTTCTGAATTCTCCCGGATGTGGTGTGAGAATCGATCTTTGAGGAAGTATTCTAATCAAACTTTTTTCTTGAGCAATGATATTGAGCGCATCTGCATCGATGACCATTGGCTTTTTATAGCTTGAAAAAAGCTGCAACAGCATTGTGCGCGTTTTGCTGAGTGTACCAATGCCAGGGCCGATTCCAATCGTGTCGAATGGCTGGGTATTGGGAAAACGGGTGATTTGCTCTTCAAGGATATCTGTAGAAACCATGGCCTCAGGAACCGCAGTTTGCATGATGGTATAACCACATTTTGGGATGTGTGTAGTGACAAGGCCAGCCCCCGATCGTATGGTAGCTTTGGCGCAAAGGGTCGCTGCACCCATTTTTCCCCAGCTTCCTGCGATCAGTAAAACTCTTCCAAAATCTGTCTTGTGAGCAAATTTTGATCTGGGACGATACAATTTTTTTATAAAATTCCGATCAACATACGTATAAATGGATTTTTGATTTTGAATAAAATCTTCACTTAATCCAATATTGGTGCTATGCCATTGTTTTGCGAATTCCCCATTTTCCGGTAAGAGAAAAGCAAGTTTGGGAAATTGGAAGCAAAGCACGTGATCGGCTTTTATGATGACATCTTTAGGGGAGGGTTTATCTGAAAATAAGCCTGATGGAATGTCTACGGCTACGATTCCTGCTCCGGAGTTATTGATGAAATCAATGGCTTCCGCATGGATTCCTGATACTTCTCGTGACAATCCGGAACCAAAAATAGCATCAATAACAAGATCACCTTCCCCAATAGTGAAATCAAGGTTTTTCGGAGATTCCACATTGCGGATTGTGCAAAGGGCAGTAAGCCTTTCGTGATTGATGGCGAAGTCTTGGCTCGATTTTCCAGTATGGCTGATGGTAATGGTGGTCAAATCCCATTCTTTTTTCAGCAACATTCTAGAGATGGCCAGGCCGTCACCGCCATTGTTACCCGTGCCACAAAACACAAATACTTTGCGAGACTTATCAAAGTTGAGTTCAAACCAATCGACAAAAGTCTGAGATGCCCGTTCCATCAAGTCAATCGATGCAATCGGTTCATTGGCTATGGTGAATTGATCTGCTTTTCTGATTTGCTCGGCACTAAGTATTTTCATGGAATTGCGAATAAAAACCCAATTTAGCCGTACAGAAAGTAGCAACAAAATTCAGACTAGAATTCTGAATTTTCCTTTTGGAATTTATTCTTGAGGGGTAGAAAAATAACCTGCAAACAAAACGGTCTTAGTGTACTTGTCCCTGACGAAATAAAGGAAAGGCCGGTCAATGTCTATTGTTTTGAGGTTTGGATTGGTAAAGGAAATTTCACTTTCCATAGATTGGAGAGGCTTTTTAAAGTTGATTTTAGCAATATGGTTGATTTCGGAAATCTGCTTGTTTTTTTCAACAAAGGACGGTGACAAGTCTGTAGAAGCCAAAAATAATTCATTCAAACCCATGCCTGAAAGTGTGGCCTTGAGGGGTTTGTCAGATGCGAAATTGATATTTGGAATGCTTACGTTCGCCTGATATTCATCTGTGGTTTCTGTCATAAAGGCCAATTCATCCATGGAGAATGATGCTAAGAAATCAGAAATATTTTCCTGTTGTGGCTGTACGAGTGCAAGTGAAAACTGCTTGTTTTCCATGGGAATTTCTAGGAAATTTTGTGCTTCACTCCACTTTACATTCAGTCCATCCCAATTGATTTTATTGATTTTTGTCAGAGTTCCTTGTGTTGATCGGAATTCGCCTTTGGTCAGGAATGAATTGCTACTTTGCGACCATGCTGCATCCAGATTCATGGCGTTGATCAGAAAAATATCAGTTCCGATGGCAGGAATATGGTTTATCAGTTTGCCGATTTTTCCACCTGTTTTAAGGTTTCCCCAGCTGTTGATCAGGTCAAAGGATGAATGTTTTTTAAAATCGAGTCCGCTAATCTCGGCGTCATAATATGCCATTATCCGAGACTCAAAATTTTCTTGCACTTCCAATTCATCCGAAAACCACAGAGAATTTGCGTAAGAGATATCCAGATGGTTCTCCGAGACTTGAAGGAAGCTCAGGAGTTCGTTGTACGATTTGTTGATTTCATTTTGGGCCATGGATTCCAGCCCCATTATGTGCCGGATTTGTGACTTTTCAGATTCGCCCACTCCGTTGTACACCATGCCCAATGCCATGCCAACGCTCACAGGAGAGAAAAAAGAATTTTCATCTGCATTTTGCGAAAATTCTGTTTTCAGGATATCCAGAGAAAGATTGTTTGTAGCCGCAATCAACTCCCTGTCCTGAATGGAGAGTTTTTTCAGGACTTTATCCTCTTGGGTTTCCGTCAATTCCTTGTCGCACCCGGAGAGAAAAATTAATACGCCAAAAAGCAAAATCAAGTGGCGCAAAGAAAAAAACTTTTTAAAGTAAAGGTTCACGTATAGGATCTCGCTTTAGGTTTAAAATTAATTCTGTTGTACAAATTAGGCAAGATTTTAATATAAATCAACAATACACCTTTTTACTATTTGGTATTTTTTTAATTGGTAATAAGCTGGCCATGGATTTTGGATGCTTTTTATTGATTTCTAAGCGGATTTGGCTTTAAGGATCAAAGGCATGGTCGGAGAAAAATTTTATGCTAATTTCACCGGGAATTTGTCACACTGAAAAAACAAATTTTCTGTGATTCGAGAAAATATCAATTTTACAAACCTATAGTTCAAAAGCTGACGTTGAAAAACAGATAGAAATTACTTTTCTAAAAGTGTCAATGAAAATTCTCAGGAGAATATATTCTACATACAGCCTTTCGTTATTTGCATTGATTTTTTTTCTGATGCTACCTTTATTTTACGTTTTGATTCGAACCAATAAAAGGCATCCGCTGGTATTTTCATTGCATAGAATCTGGGCTTACTTGTTTTATTGGTTGTCTTTTATGCCGATCAAAAGGATAATTTCCCCCAAGGTGGATTTCAAAAAACAGTATATCTATTGCTCCAATCACTTTTCTTATCTCGATATTCCGGCGTTGGGTATCAACAATATCCGGCCTGTATTTGTTGGAAAAAGTTCGCTCGGGAAAGTGCCCTTCTTTGGCTATATGTATCGAAATATCCATATCACGCTCGACCGCCAGAAATTGAAGAGCAGGTATGATGCCTTGCAAAAGTGCGCCGAAGAACTAGACAGTGGGCAGAACTTGGTCATTTTCCCGGAAGGAGGGATTTCCAGTAAAAACCCTCCGGAAATGGCTCATTTCAAAGATGGGGCTTTCCGCTTGGCTATTGAAAAACAAATTCCCATTGTACCGGTAACTATTCCGTACAATTGGATAATTTTGCCGGATGATGGCAGGTTGCTGTTGCACAGGCATAAAAATCAGATCGTTATCCATGATCCGATCGAGACCAAGGGCATGACAATGGGTGATGAAAAGGCCTTAAAATCCATGGTTTTTCAGGTGATTGATACGGAGCTGAAAAGGAGAAATGGGTCGGATGTTGCCATCAAAACTTAAACGAACAGAGACAAATTAATGAAGCCTGATTTTTTTTGGAACCATTGGGATAGGCCATTTAAAACGGTGTATCAAATTTTGCTAGGTATCTTTTCGATAGCAGTTTTGGTTTATGTTTTTGCCTATTTTTCGGGAAGTTCTTTTGTGATTGATTGGGAGGTGGAAAACGTTGTTCATCCTGTCACTACCCAATTTGACTCCTATAGATTGGGAATTTTTCAATTTCCGATTCTACTGGACAATTATGTGATCACCCAAAGTTATGTAGCTTCAGACTTGCGGGTCAATACGCTGCCGGCGTATTTGCTATTGGCTTGGCTCGGATTGTTGGTTAGCATCATGATGGCTTTGATCACTGACCTGTCGAGGTTTTGGTTTGTAGCTGCTGTAGTTTTGCTCACGGTTTTATTTGTTGCTTTAAATTTGGACCACCTGCTGCTGTTTGGCTCTTACAAAAAGGTCGGGATTATCATGGCTTTTGTGCTCTATTTTCCTTCGCTTTATGTCTTTCATTTTATAAAAAAGCAAATTGGTTTTTTGCCACGGCTTGCCACGCATTTAGCTGCAACAGTGATTTTTGCCTTGACGGTTTACTTTTTTAGCGGGGTGCCGCTGCCATTTCTTCATTTGGCCAATTACGGAATTTTTGTGCCTTTGTTGCTCACAGTGCTTTTTGCCATAATGGTCGGTAATGAGATCATCACGGGTTTTTTGAGGGTAATTACTTCGGGAGCGCTGGCAGGTGAGAAAAATAGCTTGGTACATTTTCTTGTCATTAGCATCGTATTTTTACTTAATGCAGCTTTGGTGTTGATGCAAAATGCGAAAATGCTAGATACCGGGTTTTATGTGATCGGGTCCTTTTGGCTTTTGACGATTTCAGCGGTCGTCGGTATTTGGGGCTATAGGGCCAAGGAGATAACTTACAGCAGCACATTTTCATTCAATCCTTTTGGTGCATTGTTGTTCATCTGTTTGGCGATCACAACACATCTCACGATTGCGTATTTCTTTATTTCGGGAAATGATTCCTTTGTAGAGGCCATTGAAGACGTGATCATTTATTGCCAGATTGGGTATAGTCTTTTGTTCGTGGTATATGTAATCACCAATTTTTTTGATTTGCTGCGTATCAATAAAAACGTGGGGAAGGTGCTTTATGATCCGCGTAGAATGCCATACTTCATTTCTCGATTTGCAGGTACGATAGCAGTTTTGGCTTTGTTTTTGAGATTCAATATGATACCGTACAATCAGGCTTTGGCAGGATATTATTCCGGAGTTGGCGATTTATATTTGAAAGCAGAAGAATATTTGTCGGCAGCCGAATACTACAAATTGTCGAGTGTATTTTCGGGAACGAGCCACCGTGCCAACTATGCTTTGGCGACAATGGAAAAAAGAAATGGCAACCAGATTGCAGAAATTGATTTTTTGAAACAAGCAGCCGGGAAAAATCCAACGCCGTTTGCTTACGCCAATTTGGCCGCAAGATATACAGATCAAAAAAAGGTCTTTGAATCGATATTTACCCTTCAGGAAGGAATTGGAACTTTCCCCGAAGATGGCCACTTGATGAATAATCTCGGCTTGAATTACATGGATTTGGGCAATATCGATTCTGCATATTATTATCTCGACGCGTCTAAATTTGTTGATAATTCGGCGCAGGAGCCTACGGCAAATATCTATGCATTGCTGCGTCTAAAGGATTTGTCGATCAAGCAGGACACGTTGACACAATTGCTTTCAAAAACGAATTATCTCGCGGCTTCTAGCAATTTGGTCGCTCTAGCCAACGAAATAGGCAAGAAATCCATGAGCCAGCAAAAACCTCAATTTGGCGATCCCGACAAAGAAAAGATCGAGCAACTGATCTACAATTACAATGCAACTTTGAACGATCCCGCACTTGTAGATTCAGTTTATTTGCAGCAGCTGCAGGTATTTTATGATTCTAGCAGCACTTCATGGTTTGAAGACAACTTGAAACTTTCAAGTGCGATGGCGCTTTACCGACAAGGGGAATTATCCAAAAGTTTGCAAATACTGAACCTTCTTGCGGTCCAAAATCCTGAGAAAGTGTATTACGGCCTTTTGGGAAAAATTGCGCTTGCGCAAAATGCCGCTGGGCTGGCAACGGATTATTTCAAGAAAGCTTTCCAAAACGGAAAGTTGGAGATCGCACCGGAATTGGCGTTTGCCTACATGGAGCAGGGTGAGTTGGAGAAGGCATCATTTATTTGGAAGCAAATTTTACTACGTGAATCTTCCGAAGATGTGAGTATGGCGAGCAAAATGTTGCAGGTTATAGAGGCCAAATCGATTCACGATGTTTTATCTATGGATTTGGAAACGAAATTTTCATTTATAAAATATAGATACCGGGAATTTCCATTGGACGAGCTGGAAGGTATGGCGGTCAGTTTTGATTCCGATGATGCCAAAGCTTTGGCTTTAATTCACTTGTGTGGGGCATATTTGGAATTGAATCAAAATGAACAAGCTCTGGCATTGCTTCAGGAAGTCGGGCAATTGAACATCAGCCGAAGTGACGTATTGGAAGAAATCAACCTGGCCCAATGTGCATACGCCTATTATGCCAATGATGGTGACATGATGCAACGGTTGTATTCAGAAATGAAAAGTGATAATATTCGGGTAAATAATTATCTCGAACTTTTTAAGTGTTTGGAAGAATCGCTCACCCTTGGCAAGGAAAAAGTGATAGATGATTTTGATAAAATAAGCATGAAAAATCCATTCTTTTCGGAAGGAATTTTATCGTCGGCACATTTTTTTAATAAGGAAATGCAGAATCCCGATCATGCCTACGAGATTTTGCTAAATGCCGTACGCCTCAATCCATTCTCCATTGAGCTCAACAAGGCATATGCATTGCAGTGTCTGCGGGTTGGCTTGAGCAAGTACGCTTTGGATACCAAAATGGAGTTAAAATCAATGATGCCATCTGTTATGTATGAGACATTTGATCAGGAATTTTCGCAATTGCAATCGAAAATGGACGATAATACAACAACTTGGTAACTTAATCAGTTTACAGGTTCAACAGTTCAGAAGTTAAAAAGCATTAAAATTCCATGAGTAAATTTAAAACAACACAGATAGGAGTATTCATATTTGCCATTTTTATGGTTTTTGGGTGCAACCCCTCACAGCCCAATGCAGATGAAATAGTACAAAAAGCGATCAAAACCCATGGTGGGGATTTATATGAAAACAGCTTGATTGATTTTGATTTTAGAGATCGACATTACAGGATTGAGAGGAACGAGGGGGCATTTAAATACCATCGCATTTTTGAAGATTCGCTTGGAACATACCATGATGTGCTGGACAACAATGGATTTTCAAGGGCTCTAAATAATGAGGTTGTAAATCTTGATCAAGAATGGGTTCAAAAATATTCTGCTTCAGTCAATTCTGTAGCCTACTTTGCCTTGCTTCCGTTCGGGTTAAATGACGCTGCCGTCAATAAAGAATTACTGGGTAAAGAATCGATTCGGGACAAAGCGTATTATAAAATTAAGGTTACTTTTAGTGAAGACGGTGGCGGCGAAGATCACGATGATGTTTTTGTTTATTGGTTTGATACGGAAACATTCCGCATGGATTATTTTGGCTATTCGTACCATACAGAAGGAGGGGGTATCCGGTTTCGTGAGGCTGTCAATGTTAGGGAAGTTGGAGGGGTGACTTTTGCAGATTATATCAATTATGCCGGGCAGCACGGAGATACGGATGTTAGCGGCCTAACCGAAAAATTCATAAACGGAGAACTCAAAAAACTTTCCGAGATAAACCTGAAAAATATAGTAGTAAGTCGATATTTATAAAAATTTGTTTACCTTTGCGTTAAATAAGTTAAACAAATATTGATGAAATCAGTACAATTATTTGCAGGCTAAATCAATTATGTCGGCGAATAGGGAAATATGGATGTCAGTAGATTGACGAAGAAATTTGAAATTGGTACGCTAAAAAGCTTTCTGAAATAAATCTGGAAAACGTCCAGGTCCATTGATATAACTAATTGTAGGACGTTTTTGCCATTCAAAGAAATTAATTACCATCGAACAAACTTTCGTTTTTGGGAGTCTGTATTACCCACACATTTGCAGAATTATTTAATCACCAAACGGTCAACGTAGGCACATGAAGAATCATTCATTTATTAGGGCAATACTATTGCTTCATGTTTTTTTTATTTCTTTTTTGCTCTCACCTCATGCTCATGCCGAGGAAAATTTTAGTATCAGCGGGTACATCAAAGACAAAGCCACCGGGGAAATGCTGATCGGAAGTACCGTATATGTACAGGAATTGAGTGCTGGAACTCAGGCCAATGTATATGGATTTTATTCTCTTACACTTCCTGCCGGAAATTATACTTTGGAGTATAGATATGTCGGATATGTAACGCAATTCGTGGAAATCAATTTAGGGCAAAATGAAGATAGAAATGTAGAATTGGTGTCTGACGATGTGAAACTGGAGGAAGTGGTGGTATTGGCTACGCCGGAAGATAAGAACGTGACCAGCGATGAAATGAGTACGGCAGAGTTGGATATTAAAACGATCAAAAAGATACCTGCATTTCTGGGAGAGGTAGACGTGATCAAGAGCATTCAGTTGTTGCCGGGCGTGAGTACAGTGGGAGAGGGTGCCTCCGGATTTAATGTACGTGGTGGAAGCGTTGGCCAAAACCTTGTGCTACTCGATGAAGCTCCTATTTATAATTCCTCGCATTTGTTGGGTTTTTTCTCTGTTTTCAATCCCGATGCGGTCAAAGATGTGAAGCTCTATAAAGGTGGTGTGCCGGCAAGATACGGAGGAAGGATCGCCTCTATTTTGGATATCCGCATGAAGGATGGGAATTCAAAAAAGTTGGATGTGCAAGGAGGGATTGGAACTATTTTTAGTCGGATTGCTATTGAAGGCCCAACATTTAAGGATAAAGGATCATTCATCTTGGCAGGTCGCAGGTCGTATATAGATGTGCTGGCAAAGCCTTTTACGGATGTGCTGAGTGATGGCGCTGCATTAAATTTTTATGACCTTACGTTCAAAACCAATTACAAATTCAACCAGAAAAATACTGTTTTCTTGTCTGCTTATCTGGGTAGGGATAAATTTCTGTTTGATAAAAATCAAGGTTTTTCATGGGGGAACAAGACTGCTACCATCAGGTGGAACCATCTTTTCGGCAGTAGGTTATTCTCAAATTTCACCACATTCTTTAGTGATTATGATTATTCCCTGGCTTTTGGGGAAACTGACTTGGATAAGTTTGAGTGGAACTCCCGAATCAGAACTATGAATTTTAAACCGGAATTCACCTATTTTATAAATTCAGCCAATGAATTAACATTTGGGGGAGATGTGATCTACTATAAATTCAACCCCGCAAATGCTACAGGTGTGAGCAATGGGGACATTGCTGATGTAAGCTTAGAAAAGCGGCATGGATTGGAGACGGCTTTTTTCGTTGGAAACAGCACAAAGTTCTCTGATCTGATTTCTGCGCAATATGGACTTAGGTTATCCAATTTTCAATACATCGGCCCTGGCAATGTCTATGAATGGGAAACTATTGAGCCCGGGAAACGCAAGGAATTGGTTTCAGAAACTACATCAGGAAAGAATGAATCGATAGCCAGCTATACAAATTTGGAGCCTAGGGCATCGCTGAAAATACAAACCGGAACCCAAACATCCTTTAAGTTGAGTTACAATAGGATGTCGCAATACATCCATCTGATTTCCAACACTACTGCTTCGAATCCGCTGGATGTCTGGAGGCCAAGTACTAATAACATCATGCCACAAACAGGCGATCAATACGCATTTGGCGTGTTTAAAAACTTTGGTGCTGCCAATGATTATGAATTTTCGGTAGAGGCATACTATCGTGAAACGCAAAATCAAATTGAGTATATCGATGGGGCTGACATACTTATCAATGAATACCTGGAGGCGGACCTTTTAAGTGGTGATGGCCGGGCAATGGGCTTAGAGTTTTATTTGAAGAAAAATACCGGAAAGCTCAATGGATGGATAAGTTATACTTTGGGAAAGACCGAGCTGTTGGTGGATGGCATCAACAATTCCGAATGGTATCCTACCCGGTTTGATCAAAGGCATAACCTAAAAGTGATTGGCTACTATGAGTTGAACCCAAGATGGACATTTTCTGCAAACTTCACTTATTTGAGCGGAACCCCAACGACTTTTCCTACAGATAGATTTACCCAGCAGGATTATCTGATCCCATACAATTATTTGAACTCAAGAAATAATGTTCGTATCCCGAATTTTCACAGATTGGATATCTCTGCAACTCTGAATGGAAAAAAATATAAAAAGAATGGTGACAGAAGAAAGAATGAAGATTATTGGGTGTTTGGGTTGTATAATGTTTACGGTCGCAAAAACCCGTTTTCAACATATTTTTCACAAGGAACCGATAGGCCTGTGATGGGTCAACCAATCGAAACCTTTGCGACACAGGTGTCCATTGTGGGCACGATAATCCCTGCTATTTCTTACAATTTTAAATTTTAGACGAATGAATTTTCAGTATAAATATATCGCATATCTATTTGGTCTGATACTTCTTTGGTCCTGTGAAGACGTCATCCAGGTAGAATTGCCAAGCTCGGACCCCGTAGTCGTGATCGATGCCTGGGTCAACAACAAACCAGAAACGCAAAAGATAAAGGTGCTAAAAACCATACCTTATTTTGAAAATACTTTCCTGCCCGGTCTTAATGGCGCGACTGTTCAGGTTGAAGATTTGACAGATCAGGTGATGTATGATTTTCAGGCTGGAACCGAAGAAGGGGCTTATGAGTGGGAGCCAACGCCATCACAGCCTACTTTTGGCAAAATCGGAAATGCTTACAAACTGACAGTGGAATTAGGAGGTAGCGTATATGAATCTTTTTCTGTGATGGGGCGCGTACCGGAGATTGACAGCATTGCTTATAGGTTTGAAGAGGGAAACAGCTTTTTCCCTGATAGTTATTTTGCGCAGTTTTATGCATTTGATCCTCAAGGTGAAGGAGATACATATTGGATAAAAGCATGGAAAAACGGGCAATTTTTGAATAAACCTTCAGAGATAAATATATCGTATGATGCGGGTGGTTCCCCGGGGGCGATCATTGATGGAATCACGTTTATTTCACCTATCCGTGATGGTATCAATCCTTTTGATCAGGATGAGGACGATAATTTTATTTCCCCTTATTCACCGGGGGATTCAGTATATGTTGAGATCCATTCCATAAATAATGATACTTATACTTTCTTAAATGAGGTTGCAGTTCAGACGGACCGTCCTGGCGGGTTTGCGGAATTGTTTGCGCAGCCGCTGGCCAATGTTTCCTCCAATATTCAAGTTGTTGATGAGTCACCGGACGATACCCCGGCCATTGGATTTTTTAATATTTCAGCTGTTTCAGCTAAGGGAAAACGATTGGATCCAAACAACTTACCTCTAAAAGAAGACTAAACGGGAGCTGTTCAAATAGCAAATTCATGAATTTTATTAACTTTGCATTTTATTTTTTAGAATGGGGAAGTTAGATACGTTTAAGGACATGGTGCAAACAAAATGTCCGAAGTGCAGGGAGGGAAATATGTTCAAATACAGGACCCTCAACTTACGAAACATGCTGAAAATGCACTGGACATGCCCAAAATGTGGCCAGAGTTTCATGCCTGAGCCGGGATTTTACTTCGCTGCCATGTTTATCAGCTATGGATTTAATGTGGCCTTGATGGTGACATTCGGTGTTGCCTCTTTCTTTTTGTTCGACATTAACGATTTCACGCTGATGCTGGTCATGGTATTCGTGGCACCTGTGCTATTGGCCCCATGGAATTTTCGGATATCCCGTGCCATTGCCCTTTATACCATGGGCGGGATCACGAGGGATTGAGGCCATTTTTATTCAGCAAAATTTATCCTAGTATCTTTCAGGTCATTTTATAATTGGTGGGGTCAAGCAATGCTTAGGAATACCAAAGCAATCTACTAAAACCTCAATATGGGGCCTGAGCTCGGTACAGACCCTTTCTACTTGCTGCCTAATAGCTTTCGATTTGGTGCCTCCCATATATCCTTGCTCCAAATACCAAGAAGCATCCTTTCTGATTTCATACAAAGCAGATAGGGCACCAAGCTTCTGGAACAACCGACGGTTCTTTTCATCCGGAATAAGTGCCACAAAATCCATGAAATTTTGATGGGCCAGTTCGCTGCCATAAGCTTTGCCAAGAGCTAATAAATGTGTCTGAACTTTTAGAAAAGCTTGATAGGGGGGGACTCCCTTTTTGATATAACTTCTGATACGCATGGCCAATGTATAGGTAAGCCGCTTGGTGCGGAATTCAAATGCGTGTTGATGAAACTCCGGATCGTGCAGATGGTCTTTATCCACCTTATTGGTGAAAAGCGGGTTGATCGTGGTAAGGCGGTCAGTCAGTTGAGTCCCTATCAGTTTAAGGACAGAAGTGATTCCTGAAGTTTCGAACTCCGCTCTAAAATCAGATAAAACCCCTTTGGCAGCAAGCTGCATCAATACCGTATTGTCGCCCTCAAAAGTGGTGAAAATATCAACATCACCTTTGAGGTCGGCAATCCTATTTTCCAAAAGATATCCTTTCCCACCACAGGCTTCCCTGCATTCCTGAATGGTTTCATTGGCAAACCAGGTTATCATGGACTTGAATGCCGCAGCCTGAGTTTCCAGTTGCCGTGAGTCGGTAGAACCCTTATCGTATTCGTTAATCATTCTGTCGAGCGTCACTTGAAACACATAGGCTTGTGCAATTGCCGGCGTCAGGCGTAATTGATGGGTGGGATAATCCATGATTAAATCCTCGCGGACTTTTTCATTGTCATTGAATTGTCTTCGGTCCAATGCATATTTTACTGAGATGGCCAAGGCCATTTTTGCTCCGGCCAATCCTCCTTTTGCCACGCAAATCCTTCCTCCAACCAACGTGCCCAGCATCGTAAAAAAGCGTTTGTCAGGATTCTCTATTTCAGAATGGTAGGTTCCATCCTCCCTGATGTCTCCGTATTTATTCAATAGGTTTTCCCGTGGCACCTTTACTTGATCGAACCAAATCTTGCCATTATCCACCCCATTGAGCCCGAGTTTGTAGCCACAATCTTCAATCCTTACTCCAGGCAACAATTCATTTTTATCATTTCTAACTGGTACCAAAATAGCATGCACGCCCTCATTTTTACCATTGACGATCAATTGAGCAAAAACAGAAGCCATGGTAGAGTGGAGCGCATTGCCAATATATTCTTTGTTGTCATCCTTGCCCGGGGTTTGGATGATTAGACAATCCGATTCACTGTCGTAAGTAGCAGTAGTTCTGATACCCCGAACGTTGGAACCGTGTCGGGTTTCCGTCATGGCGAAACAACCCAGCAGTTCGGCCGTACCAGCCGCTTTGAGATATAGATCATGGTGTTTTTTTGTACCTAGGTTCTGAATGCTGCCCCCGAACAATCCGAACTGAACGCCAAATTTGATGGTCAGGCTACCGCCCGCATACATCAGGTTTTCAAAAATAGAGGCATAAAGAGGCATGTCATCAATTCCACCATACGCTTCAGGATAGGACATTGCCCCATAGCCTTTTTTGGCTAAAAACTTGACTTGTTCCAGCACCTTTTGTCGAAATTCTTCTTTGTTCCTGTGGATATCCCAATGAAAAACTGGGTCTTTTAGCACCTCTATAAATGCATCTATCTCTTTGGATTTATTTCCTTTTAGAATGCCTTCAATTTCCATGGAATCATAAAAGTGCGATGTCTTTTCATGGATTACTTCCACTTCAAAAAGATGGTGGTAGTGGTTGGGCTGTATGCCCAAATTAATTTCAATGTCTTTTAAATTGTCATTGAAAGGGCATTCCATTGCGTAATGACAAAAAACTTTTTGACCCAAAGTTGCCAATGGGTATGATTCGCTTTCTACTAATTTCGCCCCTGAATCTGAGATCGTCTGCTTCCAATTTTTCATCTCATCGTCCGAAGGAGGGTTTTCCTTGTCCAACCACCCGGCTAGGGTAGCCTTTTCATCTTGCGAAAGTGTTTCATCATTATCGAGTGCTCTCTGCACTACGGCAACTTCTGAAGCGGAGAGCAGGTTGTCTGCCCAGATCACATAGAAAAAAGGGATGTATTGAAGAACTCCGGAAGAATAGTTAGATTTTTGCATAGCTTGAAAATACAAAAAAATAAGCGACCCGGTATCAATGGCATGGATTTTTTGAGGTTTAATATCGTCAACCTCTAAGGAGCTATTTTCTCACATAAAAGTTAGAACGTTACGCATATTCACTATGCGTACGATGCTAAAACTTATGATGAAAACTTAGTTGCAGTTGGTTTTTGCCCCAAGTATCTGTGGTTTGGTTCATGACACCAAGCTGAACCTTCATGTTATTTTTAAGCATATAACCCAAGGCGGCATAGAATCGATTTCGATCAAATATTTCTACCTCTTCTCCATCACCAATTTCTCGTTGCCCGTTGATAAATAGCTCATTGTATAATGCCAGATATATCGTTCCAGTACTCATTTCAGCTTGGTTAAGGGCGACATTCAAAAATAAATTATATCTGTAACGCGTGCGGAAATCCTGATGATCTACAAAGCGCTGTTCATACCGAAATCGGTGTGTTAGGAAAAAGCGGCTGCCAATTTGCATCGGTAACAAGGCTTCTTGATAAATCCTACTTTCCATAGAAGTTGATTGATCAGAGCCATAAACACCGGTGGTTATATTTCCGTATCCCAAGGTAAATTTAATGTCCGCATTTTTGGGCTTGTAGGTTATTCCCCCACGAAGTAATAATTGTTCAAGGTCTCCTCCAGTATTCCAATTCCGATATTGAACATCACCTTGAAAACCCCACCTACTTTCTTTGAAAGTATGATCGAAGAAATACATGTACCACGCGCCTAATTTATCCTCATTGAGTTGAGCAAGTCCTATTTTTGGAAGCATAACACAACTTATAAGTACTATAAAAATTATTTTGATTTTCATCTAACTATAATTCATTCAACAATTAACCATATAAATTGAAGCCGCGAATCTATAAAAAATCTTGCTTTTTGCATGGATTTTCATCGGTTTCCTAATGCTGGCTGGCCAATCATTTGCCAAGTCGAACATGCACTTAGCATTTGCAATTCAAACTTGGTTGGTCTCGGAAGAGCCCAAATTGATTATTATACTTCAAGCTGTGCGCCATTCTTTTCTGCTTGTTGGTCGAGGTTAGCACCAATCATTATTCCAATCAACATACCTATTGAAATCCCCATGCCTCCCGAAAAACCTATACCAATAATTCCGAAACTGCTAGATAATGATGAAAACACTACCCCTGCTAACATGCCATAAACCATCCATAACTGGCGAAAATGGTGCTTTGAAACCAATTTTAAGTTCTTTTCAATCTGTTTCAGGATGTCATCGTAAGTGTTTTTTAATGTTTTTGTCAGTTCTTTTTCTGATCCAGTGAAAGCATTAATCGATTGAATGCGCTCATTGATGGATATCAATTCGTCAGATGGCAAATCCCTATTGCCCAATGCATCAATCAGGTTTTGCATTTTGTCGTATGCTTTGGTAAGTCTGTTATTTCCGACCGTTCCTTCTCTTCTTTTAAGGTGTTCAATTTTCATGTTTATCCAATTTTTAGTTTAACTCAATTTTGTTTTTACTGGCGTCAGAGTAAAATTATTAATAGTTGAAAATATAGCCTCAGTATATTTAAACGGCCTATTTGGTTCGTTCTCAAAAACGCCCTCTATCTTCTATTAGGTATGTTCCTATTTTATAACTAACACATTATCAACGTCAATCCCCCTAACCCCCTTCTCCAAGGGGGAATTAGTAGGATGCCAGTAATTATTTTTAAAAGCACTATGCCCTCAATTCTTCCATGTCATTAAGTATTTCACTCAACTTTTTAAATACATTGCCATACATAATATTCACATCCCATTTATAAATCACCCCTCCAAAATATGACAATACACCAGATATAATGAGAACACCCAGCCCCCAAAAAATGGGTATGCCATAGACCATTAATATTTGATTAGGACCTCTAATTATGTCCTGAATATCATTAGAAAACCAAAAGCCCAAGACCAACGACAGAAAAATTAATGGGTAATAAATCCTAGCCATTTTTGAGTTGATGGTAAGTTGCTTTTGGAGCCAACCGTCAAAGGCTTTTATGTATTGATAGCTATTTACATTTAACTTTATTTTTAGCAATCCCTTTTGCAACCGCCGATTGACAATTACGATCGCATTGGCAATTAGAAATAATAATACACCCATCACAGGAATTCCCACCAAAAACGAAGCAGCTAAAATGATGACCGAGCCAATAGATATGGCGATTAGATTTATTTTGAACATCCGTTTAAACTTGTCAATGATATGTTTCGATTTTTGATCGTACAGGTTATTCAATTTCGGCGCTACCAAGGCGTCCGATTCCAAAAAACCATCTTTCCAAATTGCTTCAATTGACTTTTCCATCTAGTAATTTTTTTAATCGTTGTTTAATTCTTTTGACACGCACACCGATATTGTTGGCATTGGTTCCTATGATTTCAGCAATTTCCTTGTGTGACTTCTCATCCAGATAAAGTAAGATCACAGCTCTGTCCACTTCCGACAATTGCCTGATCGCATCATAAAGCTGGTTGAGCGATTCATCGGCAAAAGCATAGCTATCCTCAGTTAGTTCATCAGGCAAATAATCAGAAACAAAATGCTGAACGTTGTTTTTTCTTTTCTTCAGCAGTGTTAAACAAACATTTAGGGATATTTGGTAAATCCAGGTACTCCATTCTGATTCCTGACGAAATTTGTCATTACTCTTCCAGATTTGCAGACATACTTCCTGATAATAATCTTCAAAATCCTCTTGGGTATTGGTATATGCCCTACAGATCTTAATGATGATAGAGGTATAAGGTACTATAAATGATGTGTAAAAATCGCTGCTCAATTTTGCTTCTTTCTTGGTTAGTGGCTTAAATCAAGAATTATTACACCCATATTGAAATTAATGAAAAAAAAGACTCTGAAATCCATGAATTGCGGTTCATGATGGTAGCTGGTCATTTATCAAACCTAAAATAATATTATAGTATTTGAAGTTCGTAGTTGCCAACCACCCCAACCCCACTCTGAAATATGTATTTTGCGACCAAACGTATTTTTTTATTCCCATTTTCTAATTATGTCATCAACTGTATTTCTTATATTCTTATAAATAGTGTCACCATTTGTCAATACAAATTTTATTTCTCCATTTTCTGGAGAATTGTCCTGTCTGGGTAGCTGAAGTAGTTGATAATTTGTGAGAGAATTTGGATGATACTTTTGATGGATTTCTGAATCTTCTTTAAAAAATGAAAAATCCATGATTATTTTGGAATGTGATGCTGGTGGTTTTAAAATATCATTTAAAAATGGTACAATATAATTTCGAGCAAGATTATCTAAATCAACTATATTTCGTTTTGGTGGTACAAAAAGAACAATAATACTCAATGGAACTAGGAATGGGAAAAGTACAGGATTTTTCTTTTTGAATTCATTCAGTTGTTTCCTTAGTTGTGTTTTTAAAATTTTTGAATCACCATCATCTGAGGGAGCTTTACCTAAATCAAAGAAATCAGATGCTAGAAAAACATAATTCTTTGTAGAGTCCCAAATTTTCACAAAACGCTTATCATCCTTATATTTTTTGTTATCGGAAAACTCTGATTGAAATAAATGGACCAAACCATAAATATTGATTCGGTTAGAGCTTAGGTAGTGTTCTTGAATCTCTTTTTTATAGAGAAACTTTCTTGCTAAAAAATATTGTTCTCCAAATGTTTCTTTAATCGCAACTTGATTTTTTAATAGGTCATTGTAATCATTATACACATCAGAATTATCGTCTAAATCTTCATCTCTTAAATCTTCTTCAAATTTGTAATCATTCGAATAATCTTTATCTCTAAAGTCGTTTCTAATAATTCGATAAGCCAAAGAAATATCTTCGTAAAATGATTTAAGGGTACTTGTATTTATTCTTATTTGCGGCTTATTATTGCCATACTCATTCAGATGGTAATTTGCTATTAATATTTTTATTTGACTATCATCTTTAAATAGAATTCCTTCAAGGTTGTCAACCTCTGTCATTGGTTTATGTAATAAATCAAGATAGTTTTTGGAAAGGGTTTGTAGTGGTGGAGGATTATTCTCTGTTGTATAATAGTCTATCTGTAAAATTATGTCGCTTCTATATGCTCTTCTGTTGTTTTTATCAAGATGTTCTTTAATCGCTTTCCTAAAATATCTCTTATCCTCCTTTTTCAATGACTTTTTTGTCTTAGGCTCTTGTTTTATTACGAAGCGTATCTCTCTTAAAAATCTTCGATTAAGAAGATTTTTTTGTCCATCCGTAGTTTCAATATATTCGGTGCGTATCATTTGTTCAATATGGTTGGTGACGTGTGGCTAAACACTATGGGCTCTAGCAACAATACGTCTTTAATTACCTAATCTATGGAAAAACAATACTTCTAGCCAGTTCAAAAAAAGAATTTTTACCCAACCAATTCCGCTTTTACCACTTCTACCCAATGTTTTGGTTTGCGCTTGGTATGGTGGTCGATCTGGTGCCGACAGCTAAATCCGCAGGCTACTACGCTAGCTGATTTGTCCAGCTGATTGACGGCAGGAAATAAAATTTCTTCACCAATTTTTTTAGACAGATTGTAATGTTCTTTTTCATATCCGAAAGATCCCGCCATCCCGCAACAGCCAGAATCGACTTCGCTATGATTAAGGCCTTCTACCTTGTCAAGGATGCTGTTCATGGATTTTGTGCCATATAATGCCTTCTGGTGGCAATGGCCATGCACCATTACTTCACTTTCATCCGAAATGAATTTTGCGTTGAGGTTGCCAGATTCTACTTCGTTGTACAGAAACGTATCAATCATCTGCACGCCATTTTTAAGTTTCCCAGATAGATTTTTGTCCGCTACCAATTCTGGTAAGTCATCATTCAAGGCGGAGGCACAACTAGGCTCACACACCAATACAGGAATATTTTCAGATAAAAAGGCATCCAAACCCATGACTGTTTTCAATCCTTCCACTTTTGCTTCACGCAAAAATCCATGTGAAATCTTAGGCCGCTGACAGCATCCCACTTCTGCCAACATCACCTCATATCCACAAGAAGTCAATAGATTGTAAGCCGCAATTCCGATTTTCGGTTCATGGAAATTCAGATAAGTATCGGCAAATAGCGCTACTTTTTTAGTCCCTTCTTTGCCTTTGGTTGCGTTAGCGGCGTACCACTGGCTAAAAGTTTTGTTGGCATATTTGGGCAAAGTCCTTCTTCTATCAAAGCCTGCAATTTGTTCCAAAAAAGCCCTAAAAATCCATGAAGATTGTACGGCATTGATCATGCCCGACATGCTTCCGCTTAGCTTTGCCGCCATAAGAGAAGAATCCTTGATCATCCGGTCGCGGAGTTTTGTGCCATGCTTGTCGTAGTACATCTGGCTCACTTCGCTTTTCAACTTGGCCATATCGACATTGCTAGGACATTCCGACTTACAGGCTTTGCACGAGAGGCAAAGGTCCAAAACTCCATGAAGCCGCTCACTGGCCAACCCATCTTTATCCAGTTGCCCAGACATGGCCAGCCTCATGGCATTGGCACGGCCTCGTGTGGAATGTTCCTCATCTCTTGTGGCCTTAAAGCTCGGACACATCGTGCCTCCGATCAGCTTGCGGCATTCACCAACTCCGGTACACATGTGCACTGCATCTTTGAAACTTTCATCAGCAGCGTAGCCATATTCCGTTTTTACCTCATCGTCATGATATTTTTCGCCATAGCGCAGGTTTTCCGTGATGCTTGGCGCATCCACGATCTTGCCGGGATTCATGAGGTTGTCAGGATCAAATATTTTTTTGACATCGCGAAAAGCGTTGTACAGCTTATCGCCAAAAAACTTTTTGTTGTATTCGCTGCGCACCAAACC
>JAUHYU010000079.1 GCA_030426345.1 Bacteroidia bacterium | reverse complement strand
GGATGCGACAGGTTCTTACACAGGTCTTGGGTCTGGCAGCTATCGGGTGGTATCCATGGATTTAAATAGCTGTATGGCCACGAGCAGCGTGGTGGCAGTTAGTGAGCCCTCAATTCCGGATTTAGCTATAACAAATAACCCCTCAAATCCATCAACCATTAATAGTGGTGAAAGTACAGATATTGATGTACAAAGTTTAACAACAGGTGCAATTATAACTTTGACAGGTATAACGCAAAGTTCCAGTATTACTGGATTTTCAGCCGTAGGCACTATTTATCCCAATGGATTTAAATTAGAGAACGCTTTAACAAATCATTCAAATAGTCCACAATGGATAGATTATGAATTTACTTCAAGTGCAAACGGATGTACAAACCCTGTCCCACAAACGGTTCGTGTATTTGTTAATCCTGCTCCTCAAATGACACTTATAAATAACTTGCTGGAAATTTGCTCAGAAGATCAAACTAATATTGTGATTTCGAGCATGACAACTAATGCTGAAGTACAATTGATAAATGTTAGTGTTTCTCCTGGAACAGTATCAGGAGCAACTCCGCTGAATACGACGTGGGATTCTTTTCCATTCACCATCAATGATGTGCTGGTTAATGGAACAAATTCTATCCAAAATGTTACTTACGAATTTGAAGTTAGTGCTAGTGGTTTTGTGAATACATCTATTCAAAAAACTACGGTCAAGGTAAACCCATCCCCAACCATGACAATTACCAATGCCAAGGCAGTGATTAATAATGGCGCTTCCACAGATATTCTCGTCAATACATCAACTGAGAATGGTATAGTAACCTTGGTTAATATAATTAAAACAGACCCGGGGCTGATGGGGAATACAGTAGTTGGGGCGTCTTTTGGTAACGGGACCAGAATTGAAGACGTGTTGCTTAACAACACGAATGCTCCACAGACCATATCGTATGAGTTTGAAGTGAGTGGTAATGGTTGTGTAAATCCTACTAGAACAACAGAGAATGTTATTGTAAACCCATCACCAAAATTGACCGTAACAAACCTAACTCCAGAGTTATGCTCTGGAGAGCAGACTAACATTGAGGTAACTAGTGTAACGGCTAATGCAGAAATTGAGTTGATCGGAATGGTGGTTAGCCCAGACGCAGGAGGTATAACTGGACAAATTTTAGCGGGAACTAAGTGGACTTCTGCTGGAGGGCTTCCAGGTATTATCACAGATGATTTGGTGAATACCACAAATAATATCCAAACAATACAATACGAGTTTGAAGTGAGTGCAAGTGGATTTATGGGAACAACTACTCAATTTGCAACTGTCGAGGTAAACCCCTCACCAAGTATGGCCATTACCAATACAAACACAATGATCAATAGTGGGTCTGCAACAGATATTCTCATCAATACCCTGACGCAGAATGGTCAGGTAGTCCTTAAGGGTATAAATAAAGATGCTGGTTTGTTTGGTAATGCGTCAGCGGGAACCATATTTCCTAATGGAGCCCGGTTGGAAGATATTTTGATAAATAACACCAATACTCCTTTGAGCATTACTTACGAATTTGAGGTCTCTGCTAATGGATGTACCAATTCTTCAACGGTATTAGAAACTGTCACAGTAATTCCATCAGCTCAAATGGTACTGACAAATAACAACCCAATATTGTGTAGCGATGAATTCGCTGATATTGTTTTAGAGAGCAATACTATGGGAGCAACCATAGAGTTGGTAGGACTATCTGTGACCCCAGATGTTGGCTCTGTTTCGGGTCTCACACCTGTCAACACGACTTGGAATACTTTTCCTGCAAATATTGAGGACGAATTAGTCAATAGTACTAGTGAAATACAGAAGGTAGAATATGTTTTTGAGGTAAGTACTGGAGGCTTTACAAATCCGGTTACACAATCGGTAATTGTTGAAGTGCGGCCAAGGCCGGATGTAGCCGCAAGTGGTTCAGGGATTTGTAGTGATGGAGTTACGAATATAGATATTTGGAATCCAAATGGGGTAAACTTTACAGTCTATGATTGGGTGCCTTTCAATTCCGGAGTTGTCACAGGCGAGATTGCTGGTACGGGAAATAAGATTTCACAACAACTAAGTAACACTTCTGAAAATTTGGACTCAGTTGTCTATAGAATCTATGCTGCCGCTCAGTCATGTGCCGGTGATTCTATTGATGTTGTTCAATATGTCAATCCTAAAAATACAGCCTATGCAGGGTCTGATACTATTGTCTGTCAGGGAACTCTCGTGATAGAAATTGAATCAGCAAACATAGGTGGTAGTACTACGGATATTAGTTGGGCTATATTGAATGGTGGAGGAACACTAACAAATGACAATACTTTGACCCCAATATACCATCCAAATCCATTGGATGAAGTGGGTACGATTACACTTCAAATGACTGCTACTGACGCTAGTGTTTGTCCGGCAGTTAGCGATTTGGTTTCAATAATAGTCAACAGCATTCCTGTCGTAGAAGCTGGAGCAGACCAGATAATTTGTGAAGGGGATAATGCACTGCTTTCCGAAGCGGTAATAGGTGGTAGTGCAAGTTATGTTACATGGAGTGATGTCACCGGTCTTGGAACATTTTCTCCAAATGCAAACACCCTGAATGCGATATTTATTCCGAATCCGTCACAAGTAGGTACTGATGTAAAACTGTACATTACTACAAACGACCCAGTTGGCCCATGCACTGAAGCCTTAGATTCACTTATTATCACGATCAATCAAGCACCTACAGTTGATGCTGGGGCTGATAAAATAATTTGTGAAGCAGATAGCGCATATTTAAGTGATGCGAATATTGGAGGAGCAGCCACTGGTATAGTATGGAGTGGTGGATCAGGAAGGTTTTATCCAGATAACATAACACTGAACGCATACTATGTTCCAGATATGACTGAAGTAGGATCTTCTGTTACATTAACATTGACTACGAATGACCCGGATGGAACGGGGCCATGTACGGAGGTAATGGATATTGTCCAAATTTATATTAATAAAGCGGCAGAAGTAGATGCAGGTATGGATCGGGTAATATGTGAGTTATCTACTGTAAATCTGAATGGATCGATTGGTGGTTCTGCATCAGGAGCCATGTGGTCTACTTCCGGGGATGGAACCTTTAGTTTTGCTGGGGATTTGAATGCTACATACACACCGGGGTTAAATGATATTAGCAATGGAGGAGCCACCCTTACGCTGACATCAAATGTGCCTACAGGTCCATGCGGTGCTGTGAGCGATGAAATAAGAATAGATATAGATGCAGCTCCAACAGCAGAAGCAGGAACATATGCGCCAATTTGTATAGGAGATACTATCTATTTGAGCGGAACGATGGGAGGGGCTGCTTCATCTATTACTTGGTCAGGAGGAGTTGGAACCTTTATTAATCCAGACCAACTCAATGCTGCTTACATACCAGATCCAATAGAGCAGGGGTCTGACGTACTTTTGACAATAACAACTGATGACCCTGTGGGTGTTTGTTTCGCTGCAATTTCTCAGACATTGGTAACAATCAACAGATTGCCTCTTACAGGATTTTCTGGGTTAAATGCCTCTTATCAGGTAGATGACTCCCCCGTAAACCTAACGGGAATCCCTAATGGTGGATTTTTTTATGGTCCAGGAATAGCTGGTAGTAGCTTTAGCCCAGCAGTTGCAGATGTAGGAAGTCACGTAGTTAGATATACTTATACAGATATCAATGGATGTTCTAATTTTGAAGATAAATCCACAATTGTCTATGCATTACCTGATGTGGAAATAGAGAACCCGGGGCCCTATTGTCTGAATGAAAACCCTATTGATAATCGCTTGCCAAGAACAACTACATCTGGCTTCGAAGATAGGTGGTCAGGGAGTAATGTGTTTTTTCAAGCAGGTGAATATTATTTCAATCATCCGGTTGCGGGAGTGGGGACACATCCTGTTACATATACAGTAGAAGATGTAAACACTGGAGCTATATCTAATGAAACCCGATTTATAATCGTAAATGATGTTCCTAAAGTTGAATTTTCTATTACTAACAATTGCATTATTGATTCCATACATTTTGTTGATAATTCTACTTTAGAAAATGGAGATGTATTTAATGACTTGATAGTGGATTGGGATTGGGAGATTGGCATCGGACCTGAGTTTACGAGTAATTTACAAAACCCTATTATCAAATTTGAGGAAAACAATCCTGATAATTATTATGTACGGCTTACAGCCACGACATCATTTAATTGTTCTGCATTTAAAACTGGAGAGGTTGAAGTTGGAGCTATTCCAAAACCAGAATTTATTGTGAATAACTTGACATTTGGAGAAGTTTCAGAGTTCAATGATGTGACTGGTATTCCTACAGAAAGCATTGATTTTCCATCGGGATATAATGACCCGACATCTTCCATTGATTCTATCTGGTGGAGTTTTGGGGAAGGATCTCCTCTAGCAGGTACTTATGCTGATTACGCAACGGCATACCATCAATTTTCTCAGGGAAATTTTGAATATCAGGTTGCGATGAGGATCAAAACTAATTTGGGTTGCTATGGAACAGATACCATTCCCGTTTCGATCATAGAATCTATAACTTCTTTCCCATACAACGAAGATTTTGAAAATTTCAACTCCTTTGCGTTTAGAGGAGAGAACCCAAGTTGGAATCTAATGGTTCCAAATGGCTCTACGATACAAGGAGAGGCGGGAAATAAGGCATGGGTAACAAGCAATACTAACAATAGACATAATGACGAGGAAAAGTCTTATGTTGCACTTCCAGCATTTGATTTAAGATCATTGAGGCGACCTATGCTATCGGTGGATATATGGTCTAATGCTGAAAATACCAGAGATGGTGCTGCGTTGCAATATTCCTATAATGGAGGTTCATGGGTTACTATGGTTGATCCAAATGAACATATTGCCCAAGATACCAAACAACAAATTGGCCTCAATTGGTACAATGAAAAAGGATTGGTAAGCAGGCCTGGTGATGGAAATATTGAAGGTACCAGCGGTAACAATAGTAGTGGTTATGGATGGACAGGTGTAACTCAAGAATGGAAAACTGCCCGTTTTCCATTGGATAGTATTCGTGATCAACAGCCGACAGGATCTAGCTCTGTTCGTTTTAGGATTGTTTTCTCAAGTGACCAAGAAAATCCTGTAGGAACTTCTTATGATGGTTTTGCATTTGATAATCTTTGGATTGGAGAAAGAGAACACAATGTGCTGTTCGAACATTTTGATAATTTGAACAATAGTAACATGAAAATAGATTCGGTCAATTCATTGGCGAAGAAGTACACAATGGATGTGATTCCGCTCCAATATCACAACAACTATCCAAGCGAAGATATTATATATCAAAACAATAGATTCCCGGTAGAGACGAGAGGTTCTATTTATGATATCAATCAGTCACCACGGTCATTTATGGATGGGATAAGGGAATATGATTATTCGGGGGCATACGTCAAGGACTATCAGGTGATTAACAGGTCATTGGAAGACCCTCTTTTTGATATTGACATTGAAGTGTTATCAACGGGTAATGAAAATGCTGTAGATATCCATGTAACCATTACCGCGAGGGAAGATCTCAGTGATGAAATTTTGGTAAATGTAATGCCAATTGAAACAAGCATTGATCAACCCAATGTAAATCAACTACATGGCATAGATTCCTTGAATAACATAGTCAAAGACATGCTACCTGCCGGTGGATATCCATACAACCTAACTTGGACTAAAGGTATGTCTCAAGGATTTACGGTAACGTGGGATCTAAACGAACTCACAGAAGGCAATGTGATCTATGATAATACCAAGTTGGGAGTGGTGGTTTTCGTACAAAACGACGAAAATGAAGGAACAAGGGAAGTGTATCAGGCTGTATGGTCTACGTTACCTGAACTGGAGAAAACGGTTATAACAGGATTGGAAGATGATTTAGATGTGAAGAAAATCACCGATGCAAATATTTATCCGAACCCAGCTAGAAATCATTTCAATGTGGATTTATCCGATCAATTGACAAAACCATTGGACTGGAAGATTGTAGATCAGCGCGGTGTGGAATTGCTTCAGGGAACTTTTGCAGCTGGCAACGATGCTTTTGTGGTAGATACACGCAATATTCCTGACGGACTATATATGTTTGTGGTGACTGATGGATCTGATTTTAACGCCATCAGAAAGGTCGTCCTTCGGCATTGATGACTTGTTTTCAGTTGGGAAAAGCCTCTAAAATCCATGGAATTTTGAGACTTTTAAAAAACAATGATCAGAGTGGGTTTGATCCAAATCTCACGACAAAATAAATTTATTCTCTGGAAATTATTGAACTAAGACTGCTCTAATTGTTCTTGGTGATTTCGTTTTAAAGTTAAGAAACACACAACTATGAATCCGATCCTTCCGGCAAGGTTGGTGAATCCCACCAAAACAATTTCTGTATTGGAATGGGAGTTGGTATGTAGATCGAGTATCGTAAAAGTATCTAGCTGATCCATGAAAATTTTGGCAAATGATATTTCGCTTTTCGCAAACCAAAGCAATGATGTCAGGATAATAAAACTCACTAAACTGTAAACCATCAATCGTTTTAAAATTGCACTAAGCATTTTGAAATCCATGGATTTTGGACCCTTTTTTGTAAGCAATCCGACAAGAAAGGCGATAGATAAAAGCGTGATTCCACCGCCAGTGGAAAAAGGTCCTGCACCGAAAATAGATACAATCATTCTAACCCATGAATGATCAGCAGGAGTAATGGAAAAGCCAAAACTACGTGCACTTGATACTTGAAAAATAGTTGCTATGATGGTTTCTATCATGTTTTTCTCTGGCCAGTAAATTTCCGATTTGAAAAAACAGATATAAGCTGAAGCTAGCGCAACAACAAAGGCGCCACCAAAAACAGATGTCTTGGTGATGAAGGTCCAATCTATCGCAGGATTGGCCAGCCTCTCCCTGAGTTTTATTGGAGAGAACAATTCGTTGATCACGAAGATCCCAAGCCCACCAATCGTTATTCCTCCGATGGTTCCAATCTGAATGAGAAAACTTTGGTTTATAACTCCTTCATGGAAAAAATGGGCATTGTGCGTAAACCCTGATGTGAAAAAAGAATTGATTGCTAAACTTATCGCAGCCATGAATTTTTGTTCAAAATCCATGTTTGTCAATTGAATGGGGATGGCATATAGGAAGAACAATAAAAGGCATCCTTCTACCATGAGCGAAATTTTATTAGTCAGCACAAATGCAGATTTCGCATTCATGGATTTTTGGTGCTTTTGTCCAAATAATTTCCAACAATAGTAGAGCAAGTAGGAGAGAATCGTGGTGCCACTAATCTGTGTGATAATTAGTGAAAATATAATGTAGGAATTGGGTAAATTGGTTATGAAAATATTGTCAGAAATCTGCGTCAAAGAAACAAGTGCTGTTGAGCTACTGAAGTTCGTTGCGTAATTATAGTTGATGAATATCTCTGAAAAGAATAATGCATGGCTAACATAAGTCATGGAAATAAGCCCTATATAAATCACAAGAAAGCCGTAAAAGGGATCAGGCCTCATCCTCATTTTAGAGATTCAGTTTTTTTGCTTCGTTCAGCAAATGATCTCTATTGATGCTCACTACACCAAGGTGCTCGCAAACCATGCCTCCAGCAAGATTGGATAATTCTGCGATAAACTGATCCGGCAATCCTAATGCAAGGCAAAGTGAAGCCGTGCTGATCACGGTATCCCCCGCACCGGAAACATCTGAAATGGAACGGACATGTGCTGGGATGAAATGTTGGTGCGTGTTGGAAGAAATATACACTCCATATTCAGAGCGCGTAATGAAAACCTTATCAACTTTCATCTTGGTTCTAAGACTGGCAGAAGCCTCTCTGATAGCAATTTCGTCGTCATTGTGAAAATCAAGTTTCAATCCTTCTTTGATTTCTTTCAGGTTCGGCTTGAACAAGGTGACTCCATGATAGTTGAGGAAATTGACTTTTTTAGGATCGACTGCCGTCGGGATTTCATGGATTTTGGATAGTTCTATAATGGATTTTATGAGCTTTTTGTCTAATACCCCTTTGTCATAATCCTCGAAAATAACCACATCGACTTCGGGTATTAGCTTTTGGACTATTTTTAGGATTGCTGCATGATCCTTTTTGTGAAGAGGCTTGGTCGTTTCCCGATCTATCCGCAATAATTGCTGCGAGTTGGAAAGCATTCGTTCCTTCACAGTGGTAATGCGGTGTTCACTCAGCAAAATGCCTCGTGTATCCATGCCTTTCGTATTCATCAAATCTACTAGAGCATTTCCATCGTGGTCATCGCCCACCACGGAGCAGAGAATCGGCGTAGCTCCTAAGGCGGCAATGTTTTTGGCCACATTGGCTGCTCCACCAAGGCGGATTTCTTTGTTCGTAATGGAAATAACAGGGACGGGGGCTTCAGGGGAAATCCGCTCTACCTTGCCCCAGATGTAGGAATCAATCATTACATCCCCGACAATCAGGGCTTTGAGCCCTGAGAACTTGTCGAAGATTTCATCTAATGATTTCAAATTGTATTATTTTAATTTTGCCAGCGCATCTTTGATTTTGGCTAAAGCCGCTTTCAAATTTTCGTCGGACGCTGCGTAAGAGATGCGTATGCAATTTGGTGAACCAAATGCCGTGCCGCCAACAACCGACACATGCGCTTCGGCCAAGATGTACAATGCAAGGTCATCTGAAGTATTTATTGTTGTATCTCCATTGCTTTTGCCAAAATAAGAACTGACATCCGGGAATACATAAAATGCACCTTCAGGTTCATTGGCTTTGATTCCGGATATTTCAGATAATAAATCCAGTACCAATTGTCTCCTGCGTTTGTAGGCAGCGGCCATATCTTTTGTTGGTTGCTGATCACCAGTGATTGCTGCAATAGCAGATCTTTGAGCGATAGAGCATATTCCGGAAGTAGTCTGGCCTTGTAGCTTGTTTACGCCCTTGGCCAGCCATTCTGGCGCACAGATGTAGCCAACCCTCCATCCGGTCATGGCGTATCCTTTGGAAAACCCATTGACTGTGATGGTTCTTTCGGCCATTCCGGGGATAGCCGCAATGCTGGCATGTTCTCCAGTGAAATTGATATATTCATAAATCTCATCAGCGATAACCATGATATTTTCATGCTTCAATATCACATCAGCAATTTCTTTTAATGCTTCTTTGCTAAATACCGCTCCACTTGGATTGCAAGGTGAAGAATAAATGATCGCTTTGGTTTTGTCTGTGATGGCCGCTTCCAATTGCGCTGCAGAGGCTTTAAAATCCTGCTCGATGGTACCTTCAATAATAACCGGTACACCTTCAGCTAATTTCACCATATCCACATAACTCACCCAGTATGGTGCATAAATAATGACTTCATCGCCAGGGTTCAGGATAGAAAGGAAAACATTGGATATAGAATGCTTCGCTCCGCCCGATACAATAATGTTGTTTTCCGTGCATTCGATGCCATTTTCTTTTTGCAGCTTTTCAGCAATTCCTTTTCTCAATTCGGGATAGCCCGGCACCGGTGGGTAGGAAAAATATAACCCTTCATCAATTGCTTGCTTGGCAGCTTCCTGCACGTGTTTTGGCGTTTTGAAATCAGGTTCGCCAAGGCTCAAACTAATAACGTTGATACCGCGGGATTTGAATTCACGTGCCTTTTGTGCCATGGCAATAGTAGCCGATTCTGCTAGAGCATTGAGTCTGTTTGATAGGTTATTCATTCTTATATTTTTTAGGAGTAATTATCAGGCCGCAAAATTAATAAGAATTGCTATTCCGTTTCAACCATTTATGAAATAATTTGAATTGAAAACCTCACTCTATTTTTTGTTTCCAAATTGGTAATGCAGAATTCGTTCAATTATTTTTCTTCTTAGGAACTGAGTTGCTAAAAACGATAGAGTCAATGTTAACCAAAGCCAGTATTGATATTGAAATGCCCAAAAAACAAAGCAGAGAATTATTAAGAGCCATTGAATCACAAGTGTTTGTGTCAGATATTTATTATTCCAGCTAAACCCTGCGATATCTAAAATTGAAATGCAAGCCACAAAGCTTGTAATGATTACTAAACCATAAGTAAAAAATAAAAATGGAATTGAAATAATACTCAAAAGAAATACCTCTGCCCAAGTATAATGTTCTTTAAATCCAAAAAAATTAGATAGTATAACTGTAAAATAAGTTGTGATGTAGAATCCAAATATATGAATCCAGTTAGTCCCAATTATTTTTAATAGATAACTCAAATGCCTCTTTTATTAAGATTTTTTCATTAGAGAACATGAGGCCAATAGAATACTGCCACTCAAATCCTACTCCAACTCAAACTTCCTGCTCACAGACCTATCCGCCGTTGGGAAATCGGCTGGTATTGATTGGGTCACTTTGCCTGTGGCACTCCATTCTACCCCACGTAAAAAAGAAACAATAAAGCCTACATTTTCCATGGAATAATCATCGTGACCCAATGTGGTATGGAAAATACGGCCTTTTCCATACTTAATTACCATGAGCATGGGTTCATGTCGGTCGGTCGGTGCCTTACCAGACATGTCTTTTCCCGTGGCGAGAATGGTCATTTTCTTGGCTGGTCCGCGGAGTTTGGCATAGCATTCATCCATGCCAGTCAGCCAGTTAGTGGGCATGCCTTTGGTGATCGGGTGATTCGGTTTGCGCACCGTGATCGCAATTTCATTTTGAGGGCCATGGGAGCCTGCCTTGCCCGGGGATTTGTCTTTTACGAGTTTGCCTTCATTGGTATAATATACATACGGGCCGTCTTTCTCCGTGCGATCGCCCCAGCCTCCGATGCCAATCATTTTGTTATATGCTTCCCAGTTTTGAAATGAATTGTCTGCCGCATGTACCGACACCAAACCGCCTCCTTTTTTCATATATTTTTCAAATGCCTCTTGCGTGGCAGTAGGCCAATCGGCAGCATTCCAACCAAAATTGGAAACGACCACATCGTATTTACTAAAGTCTGGGGAGAAATTCGGGTCTGCTTTTGGCTTGTCTAGGTTTTCGGTTTCACCAACTCCGGCCAAAGGAAGGAAATCTTTTTCCCGGTCGCCTTTCCAGGTATAGGCACTTCTGGCAATATCCACGGTGAACAATCCGGTTTCCTCTAAATATTGCTTCATCATAATCGTGGACTTTGGCCAGACGGCATGGTTATTTTGCCCATCTACAATCAATACTTTCAGTTGGGCATGGGCAGTTATAGATACAACTAGGAATAATGCGGTCAGAATAAGGGTGTTTTTCATTAGGATATTTTTTTGAATGCAATTTATCATTTACTACAAAAGGAGTATAATGATTGCGTAACATATTTAAAAAATCACCCATAAAATACTTCGTAAATCCATGGGAATATCATGGATTTTTAGATGATTTTAAGGCAAAATATTTACTGAAGGGCAGGTAATACTTCTACAGAAAAATAGGGGCTGTAGTTTGTAAGGAAACTTATATTACAAAATCTTGGCGTCAATCCCGGCTTCGCAGATGGAATCCTTCATTGGTCTCAATTCTTCAAAAGGTCCTTTTTTGACGCTGCATTTTCCTCGGTGGTGAATGATATAAGCGCATTGCTCTGCTTGTATGGCAGTATGTTTGCAGACTTTAACCAAGGTCTGGATGACATGATCAAACGTGTTGAAATCATCGTTGAACACCATCAAGTCTCGGAGGTCTTCGGTGATTACCTCTTCAAGAACTGCAACATCTTCTTTTTCCTGATAGCTAAAATTCATCTCATACAATTTTATACAAAATTAAAAAAAAATATTCATTTTTGATTTTAGACCGATCTTATATGACTCCATTTTTAGTTTTTTCTATTATTTCTCTCTATTTCATTTTGTTGTTGGTGATCGCCAGAGTCACGTCTAGGGAGGCTACGACAGAAACGTTTTTTACAGCTAAGCGGCAATCTCCATGGTTTGTAGTCGCTTTTGGGATGATCGGGGCGTCGTTGTCCGGAGTTACTTTTATTTCCGTGCCGGGAGAAGTCGGCCAAAGTGGCTTTAGCTATTTCCAGATGGTGCTGGGCTATTTGTTAGGCTATTTGGTTATTGCGGGTATATTGATGCCGATGTATTATCGGTTGAACCTGATTTCCATTTACACTTATCTGGAAGGTAGGTTTGGTTTTTGGTCGTACAAATCAGGGGCGTTTTTCTTTATATTGTCCAGAACGATCGGCGCATCCTTTCGGCTATTTTTGGTAGCAGGTGTTTTGCAGATGGCCATGTTCGATGCATGGGGCATTCCATTCTGGATGACAGTCTGCATCACAATATTGTTGATCTGGGTTTATACCTTTAAAGGGGGGATCAAAACCATTGTGTGGACAGATACATTGCAAACTTTGTTTATGCTTACGGCAGTAGGAGTGGGGATTTTCATCATTTTAAAATCCCTTAATCTGGGGATTTCTGACTTGCCGACGGTCGTGGCTCAGAGTGATTATTCTTCTATTTTTGTTTGGGATTTAAAACAGGGTAATAATTTTTTCAAGCACTTTTTCGCCGGTGCATTCATTACCATCGTGATGACGGGGCTGGATCAGGATATGATGCAGAAAAACCTCACTTGCAAAAACATCGGTGAAGCGCAGAAAAATATGTTTTGGTTTAGTGTAATCTTGGTTTTTGCCAACCTGATGTTTCTTTGTCTCGGAGCGCTTTTGTACATGTATGCTAATGAAAAAGGAATTGCACTACCCGAAAGAAGCGATGACCTTTTTCCATTTTTGGCACTCAACCATTTTAATATTCTTGTCGGAATTTTGTTCGTTTTGGGAATTACAGCTGCGGCATATTCCAGCGCAGATTCTGCCCTGACTGCCCTGACGACCTCATTTTGTGTAGACTTTTTAGGGTTTAAAGATCAGGAAGAAAAGTACAAAAAATCCATGAGGATCAAGGTCCATGTTGGATTTTCGGTGTTGATTTTTTTGGTGATTTTGATCTTTGAGGCGATTAACGATGAGAGTGTGATCAACTCGCTGTTTAAAGCTGCGGGATATACCTACGGCCCATTGTTGGGGCTTTATACCTTTGGCATGTTTACGAAAAAACAGATCAAGGATAAGTGGGTGCCTTTGATCTGCGTGGTTTCGCCAGTGATTTCTTATATCATAAACCTCAATTCCGAGACATGGTTTGCTGGGTATAAATTTGGTTTTGAAATACTAATCTTAAATGGGGCGCTTACCTTTTTGGGGCTTTTACTTATCTCGAAAAAGGAAGTTTAGTTATTTATAATGTTCCTCTAAAATTGGCTTTAGCACTTCCGTCCAGATGGCGTAACCTTTAGGATTCATGTGTAAGTTGTCTGCCACAAAAATATCTTGTAGCACGACGCCATTGTCATCGAGCATGGGGGTAGCGGTATCTACATAATAGTAATTGTCTTTCTTTTCCATGAATTTTGCAAGCTTTTTATTGGCATCTGAAAATTTATCCCAATACTTCCAGCGGCTCACAGAGGGTTTTATGGCGAGGAAAAATACTTTTGTATCAGGAAGGTTTTGCTTCATGTATTCATCAAAAAGTTTGAAACTTTTAAGTGCTTGTGCTGATTTGGTTTCATCATTGGAGAGGTCATTTTCACCACAATAAAAAACAATGATTTTAGGGTGATGCGGTAAAATTATCCTATCAGCATAATGGAGCACTTCGGGAATGGTAGAACCACCAAACCCACGATTGATGACGGGAATTGGAGACATATCTACAGTGAGCGTATTCCATTTACGGATGCTGGAGCTGCCGGAAAAAAGGATGGCTTCCGGATCATGACCATTTTGCCGATCTTCCTGCTCAAACTCTTTGATCGTATTTTCAAAGCGATCTAATTTTTGTTGGGCATGAGCACTTCCAATTGAAACTGCAAAAATCAGCAATGAGTAAAACAGAATTTTTTTCATGGGATAGGATAGAGTTGTTAGCATAAAACCAATAATCCCAATTATACTCCTTTTATACAAAAATCATATCCAAATCCATGGATTTTTCGTACCTTTTATTGCAAGGTACTGGTTATAAAATTATAATAGATATGAGCAACAGAATAGACATCGATCAGCATAAGAAAATTTTGGGCACTTTATATGTGGTGTTCAGCATGTTAAATATTGTATTAGTGATAGTTGCAGTTTTAGTTGCCTCTGCGATTATTCCATTCCATATTCATGGGTTTGAAGAGCTTTTGGCAGTCACTTTTGTGAAATATGCCATTATATCTTTGGTGATTATCCTGACCACTCCGGCACTAATAGTGGGCATAGGCTTGCTGTATAAAAGGGAGTGGGCGCTGACTTTGGCTTTGGTCTTGGGAATCGTCGGGTTGTTTGGGTTCCCGTTTTGGACTTTTATTGGTGTCTACTCTATTGTGCTTTTTATCCTTGCACAAAATGAGAAAAAGCCTTCAAAATCCATAACAGAGCCATCTATGGAGTAGCCTTTCTATGGTTTATCCAATACCAAGCTAAATATCCAACTGCTGCGAAAGCAAGAAGACCGGATATCGCAAATGATATGATAAAATTGTCTGGATTGTTATCATAGCTATATCCAGCTACAACTCCGCCAATACCAATGCCAATCTCCAAAGCAATAAACATGGTGGACATGGCTCTTCCCCGGTGTTTGTCGTCTGCCAAATCTATCGTCCAAGCAAAAATTGTTGGCGAAGTCAATCCAGCACCAATTCCAAAGATAAATGCTCCTACATAAAATACCCACAGTTCTGTGCCAAGACCTATCATGATCATGGTAATACCATATAAAAAACAACCGATCATCAGCATAGGAACTCGGCCATATACATCACTTATCTTTCCTGCAAAGGCCCGAATTCCCAAAGATGAAATAGTAAAAATGCTAAAGAATATTCCTTTGTTAACCAACCCCAAATGCTTGCTGAGATCCGGAATCAAAGTAAGAATGGTGCCAAATGAAAAAGCTGTCAGCAGCATGGTAATGGCCGAAGGAAGTGCCCTTGGTTCAAATATATCTTTGCGTTTTAATTTCAACAGAGACCAACGAAAGCGTTCTTTTTTTGTCAAAGTCTCTGGCATTTTCAATACGACTAAAATGGATAACATGGCAAAAATAGACGAACAATAAAACATCCAAGTATAGCCAAATTTCAATGCTACCCAGCTACCAATGGCTGGCCCTGCTGCCATTCCCAAGCTACCAAACATCCCCAAAATACCCATGGCTTCACCTCTTCTGCTCAAGGGCGCAATGTCACCGATATAAGCAGAAGTGGCCGTGGGCTTAAACCCCGTTGACATGCCATGAATCAATCTTAAAACAAAAAATCCTGCAACGGTTGTCACCAACGGATATATAAAGCCGACTGCAATACAAACCAATACGCCATAGATAATAATAGGAATACGACCAATCGTGTCCGTGAGCCTTCCGCTAAATGGTCGGGACAATCCTGCCATGAGCGTGAAAAGCGGAATGATTAGGCCTTTGTGGTCTCCACCACCCAATGAGGTCAGATAATCCGGCAGTTCCGGTATGATCAAATTGAAGCTCGCAAAAAACAGAAATGAGCTGATGCTCAATAACCAGAATTTGGAAGTATATAGTTTTTGATGTTCTGTAGTCATGTAGCGGTAACGAAGCCGCAAAATTAGACAATTTAACAGGACTACATTATTGAATACTGAAAAATGAATATCCCGGCTTGTCTAAACCGGAATATTCCGTATTCTTTATTTATTTGTTTAGGTTTAGTCTAACTCCCGCTTCAAAAATACCAAAAGGATTGTAGCCAAGGGCTACAAACACCAAGAGAGATGCTGCCACTTTATACTCTGCTCCGATAGCTGGAAAAACACCAAAACTCGTATTAGAACCTGAGCTTATGTTACCATCAGACCATTTGTGCTTTTCGAGGATCATGCCCATTTTCACCGTAACATATATCAGGAACGCACTATTGGCTATAGAAAAATAATCATTCAGGTACAAAGTTGCCAGCACACCAACCATAAATTGGGAAAACTTAAATTTATATTGGGAGTCCTTGTAGCCATTCATATAATATCCAAGCCACACTCCAATGATAAAATTTCTTAAGAAAATTGAATTGGGATCCACATCAAAATGCGACATGGATATTTGCGCCATCAGCAGTAGCGGAACTAAGGTGCTGATCTTATTTCCTACAGAATTACCAATTTTGTATTTGTCCCAAATAGGTAGATTTAGTGCGAGAATTATTGAGAAACCTTGGATCGCCTGCAAGTATGCGTCATCGTCGACTACAGACTTTTTTGCATTTACATAAGTTTCAGCATTCAATCCAATTGGTAATTCTGTTAGGTTATTAATCCTGTCCAACTTGGAAAGATCAGTACGCATGGCCATAGCTTTGGCATCCAATCCAATAGCCGAAGCATCAATAATTACAAAAAGTAAAAGACAGATGGGGATGATAATCCTTTTCATGATCATAGGGGTTTAGGGTGGATAGAAACAAAATATTCTATTAATATAATTATCTATAAGAATAATTCAAAATTTAGCTTTTGTGTTCCATATATTTTGTAGAGGTAGGAATTTGTTTGAACTGTTAGAATTGGTAGTTTTAGCTCTTCATAATCCAATCTTATATGAAAAGTTCAATTTCAATATTTATACTATTCTCGGTTATTTTTACAATTAGTGAAAGCAGAGCGCAAGACTCTGATCCTGAATGGCGTCAGCTCTTCAATGGAAAAGATTTATCAGGATGGACGACCAAGATCAAGGGTTATCCAGTAGGTGAGAATTTTGGAAATACATTCCGTGTAGAAGATGGGATTATGAGAGTTTCTTATGATCAATATGATACCTTCGACTTACGCTACGGACATATATTTTACAACGAAAATTTTAGCGATTATATACTGAGAGTGGAATACCGATTTGTGGGAGAGCAATGTGCCGGAGGACAGGGATGGGCTTTGAGAAATAGCGGAATCATGGTGCACGGTCAGTCACCGGAATCCATGGATTTAGACCAGTTCTTTCCTGTTTCGATAGAGGTGCAACTACTCGGTGGCAATGGCAAAGATGAACGAACCACAGCCAATCTTTGTACTCCCGGCACCAATGTGGTGATGAATGACGAATTGATTTTGCGACACTGTACCAATAGTGGCTCAAAAACATATCATGGAGATCAGTGGGTAACTGTGGAAGTGGAAGTACGTGGAAACGAAGTTATCCGGCATTTCGCCGATGGGGATTTGGTTTTGGAATATACGAAACCCCAATTGGATGAGCGAGATGATGATGCCAAAAAACTGATTGTTGATGGAGATCTGATGCTTTACGGCGGCACCATTTCGTTACAATCTGAAAGCCATCCCGTGGAATTCCGGAAAGTGGAGATTAAGGTTTTGGAATAAATTTTAGCAATTAGTTGGACTTGATCGTTTCCGTTACCTTGCCACAGCGCAACATCTTATCTCCAAAATACGGGTTCATAATTTCCTCGGAATCACTCAGCCAAAAAGCCCCTTTATTGCCAAAGGCCATTGGGCAATATTGTTTATAAATAGTTGTCTCGCCAAAACCGGATTCTTTGGCCATGTCATACACAGCTTCTGAAAGTTTTTCAAATGCTTTTCTTTGTCCCTCCATATTTTCAGAGGAAGAGACTGCCTCTGTTGCGGAAATTAACGCAGATTTACCTTCAGCTTTAATCACAGAAATTAGATGTTGAGCCATGGATTTTACCTGCTTTTCATCTGTTTTCACAAAGGCATCTTTCAGCGCATAGTAGGCAGATAGAATGTCTGTGTTTCCAATCTCAGCTTGATTCATTTCGTCGTGCAACTGAGCATGGAATTCCTTTGAGTTTTCGGGGTGTTCATGCGCATGACCTTCGTGGTGTACTTGCTCTTGCTTTTTATTATTGCATGAAAAAACCATGAATAATGCTATGAAAACCCATGGATAGCTGATCAATTTGTTCATTGGATAATTCTTTATTGAAATAATATTTTACTGGCTACCTACCCCTTTTACATTCATCCTAATGCGATAGAACCCTTCTTTTGCAGTGATAAACAAGCTCTTCATGTCTGCTCCGCCAAAGCAAACATTTGCGGTCCATGGCTCAGGGATAGGGATGTTTTTGATCATCTGTCCGTCAGGATCAAAAACAGTAACGCCCTGTTTATTGGTGAGGTAGAGATTTCCCTGGTTGTCGAGCGTCATGCCGTCTGATCCCATTTCGCAAAAGAGTTTTTTATTTGCTAAACTTCCATCTTTCTGTATCGAAAAGACATACGTTTTGCCATCCTTGAGGTCTGCAACATATAGTGATTTTCTATTGGGTGTGCCAATAATGCCATTTGGCTGAACGAGATCGTCCGTTACCCGAATGGCTTGTTTGCTTCCAAAAGGCAAATAGTAAACGCATTGGCCATCCTGCTGCGTGGTGTCCCTGTCCCACCATGTTCGTTTGTAAAAGGGATCGGTGATATATATATCGCCATTGCCGGCAACCCATACATCATTGGGCCCATTGAGTTTGCCTCCTGCATAGCTATCCAGAACGACCTTTACCTCTTTGTTTTTGTCAATTACCCAAAGTTCGTTGTGCTCATCGGCACAAGACCAAAGCCTGTCATTTTTGTCAAAGCAAAGGCCGTTAGATCTTCCTGAAGGTTGCATCCAAGTGGTGAGTTCGTTGTCAGTGCTCCATTTTAAAATCCGGTCATTGGGTTGATCTGTGAAGTAGACGTTGCCTTCGGAGTCTGACGCGGGGCCTTCTGTAAAAGCAAAATCGCCAGCCAATTTTTCGACAATAGCTCCATCTTGAACAATATCTTTTTGTTGTAGAGCATCACAGGAGGCCAAACTTAATATAACCAGGCAGCAAGCGATCAGTTTTATTTGCACATATTTCATGGATTTTTGGGCTATTTTCTTATTTGAATTTGTCTTGGTTTTCCATGAGATGCTGCTGCCATTTCCAGGAAGAAGACATCATTGTGTTAATGTCCAATGCTGCTTTCCATCCAAGTTCCTGATTGGCATAGGTGGTATCTGCCCAGACACATTCTATATCTCCCGCGCGTCTTTCTACTAATTTATAATTTAGCTTTTGCCCAGTTGAAGTTTCAAATGCTCTGATTGCTTCAAGGACGGAGTAACCATTTCCGGTTCCGAGGTTAAACACTTCATAGTTCGTTTTTTGTTTTTTACCAATCATCCTTTGCACTGCGATGACGTGGGCTTTTGCTAGATCAACAACATGAATATAATCGCGAACAGCACTGCCATCTGGCGTATTATAATCATCTCCAAATACACTTAGCTCTTTGCGCAATCCGGCTGCAGTTTGCGTGATGAAAGGAACCAGATTAGCGGGAACGCCCAAGGGCAACTCTCCAAGATGAGCAGAATCATGTGCGCCAACCGGATTGAAATACCTTAATGAGATGGCATTCAGATTGTTGTTGGCCCGAAGTGTATCACTGATGATTTCTTCACAAATTTGCTTTGTATTTCCATAAGGCGATTCTGCCGGAAGGATTGGGGATTTTTCAGTAACCGGAAGTTGTTTTGGCTGGCCATAAACTGTGCAGGATGAGGAGAAAGCCAGATTGTTGAGTTCATACTTTTCCATCAATTCCAAAATATTGGTTAGGGATTGAAGGTTATTTCTGTAATACATCAGCGGTTTTGCTACAGATTCGCCAACAGCTTTGGAAGCAGCAAAATGGATGATCGCACTTATATCTTTATACTTTTGAAAAAACTGATCCAATCGGTTGATATCGCAGATGTCAAAGTTTTCAAAAGCAGGTCGAACCCCAGTAATTTTTTCAATTCCATCCAGCACGTCTTCGCGTGAGTTGGAGAGGTTGTCGATGATCACAACTTCAAAACCGCTTTCAATGAGTTCAACGGCGGTGTGCGATCCTATATAACCCGTTCCTCCTGTAACTAATATTTTTTGTTTCATGGTATTTATTTGGTGCAAATAAAATGTTCTACGCGTATTTATGCCAACTAAGTAAATAAAACATTATATGAGAACCAATGTAACGAGGCCTTAGGTAATATTTTAGGTGAAAAAGTATCTAAAATTCATGAGATTGCTTTGGTCCAGTATTTGAAAAGATACTTAGACAATAATCCCTTTTTGCTTCAAACGAAAAAGATATTTATATTCAAGTATTTGCAACCATATCTTTTCAATAGTGCTTTTGTTTAATCACCATTTCTAATTTTTTATGCCAATAAATAATCCTAAAAAAATACTTTTCACAATAGCTTATCTACTGTTTTTATGCACTGCTTCATTTGGTCAAAGTGGAGGGGTTAGTATTCAAAAGTTTGATGTATTACCGGATAATGACCCACTGACGAATAAAGTTAATCTTCAAAAGGCAATTGATTGGGCGGCTACATCGGGCGCAGCCCTATTTGTGGAGCCGGTTGAGACCCCATACCCGATGGCTGGGGGAATTATATTGAAGAAGAATGTGTCTTTGATTGGTGTGCATGGCCCAGTTCCTAGAGGCACCAAGCATCCTGAATTCAATCATCCTGTGGGTAGTGTCTTTTCTATAAAGGACAAGGAAAATGTCTTTATAACCGTAGAAAGTACCGCGCAGATAAAAGGTATTCAATTTTGGTACCCCGAACAGGCGTTGGATAATCCTGCCGAGATCATTCCGTATCCTGCTACTGTTCAGGTATCTAAAACGAAAAATACAGAAGGAGTCACCTTAATGAATTTGACTTTTTATGGCGAATATTTGGCGATGGATTTCAATGCTTCACCCAAACACCCTTGCGAGTTGATCCTCATTCAGCATTGTTATGGCTATCCTTTAAGCGGAGAATTTATTCGAGTAGATTACTGCTATGACATTCCCAGAATTCTAAACTGTCATGTAAATCCAGCTGTTCAGCGACAGGTAAAAGGCCAGTTTGCGAAGCAAGTGGTTGATGCTGTTGTGGCCAAGAAAACATTTGCCTACAAAATTGATCATACCGACAATGCGCAGATGATAGATGTTTTTACTTTTGGTACATATGGAGGAATTTTTCTTGGGTCAGAATCTTACGGACAGTTGACAAATTTCAATTTGGATTGTGTTACAATTGGAATACACAAAATGGGAGCAAATACAAAAAATAGGAACTGGATGATAGCGCAAGGTTCTATTATTGCCAATGTCGGGGAGCGGCTTGAAGACATTCATCCGTTTGTGATCGAAGGGCAAGGACATACTTCCATAACAAATGTAGAGGTGTTTTCGGGGGGTAATAGTGCAATTACCAATCTTGGCAAATCATGGGATTTTATGACTGTGAAAGGAGATGAAAAATTGACAATAAGTGTTTTCGGAAGCAGAATGAGGAATTATGAATCTGACAATCCTTTTACTGTATTAAATAAAAACGCCATAATTCAGGTGGTGGCAGCGATTGATAAAAACGAAGAACCAATTAACACTACAATAGGCAAATAGTCGTTGAAAATTCCATCAAGTTTTAGGAACTTTTTTAGAAATGTTTAGTTTTATCCATCATCATGGATTTATTCGAGTTTAATACACTTCCAATGCAGTATCAGGCCCAATTTACTTGGGATAATGGTATTTGTTTGGCGTCTAGAAAATCCGAGGAGCACGTTATCAATTTGTATTATACCAAAAAGTTTTTTGTCGAAGTGCATTTTTCCCTGCGCAATGAAGGTGTGGATATGATTATCAGCTTTACTAATCTTGACAAGCTCGAGCCTTATCTTGACCAGATAGATTTGGATTTTTTGTAAAATATTTGTCTGCGGGCAGGTCATGGGTTTTAATAGGTTTTTCGTTCTTTGTGCGATCAACAATTATAGGCGTCTTATTGACTTTTTATCAGTTGTGTTTATCTTCGGGAAATATCAATCCCTGTTTGTTTTGTTCGGGGAGTTCTTGAATTTACAATCTAAATAGGCCCAAAATCCATGACTCCATTAGTACTTTTTATCATTACCACTGCCGCCATTGGGTTGCTTTTTTTGATGGTAATACGCTTCAAAATCCATGCATTTATTTCGCTGATGATTATCAGTATTTTAGTAGGGATCATGACGGGTATGCCACTCATGAACATCATTCAAAGTGTGCAAGATGGCATGGGAGATATTCTGGGGTTCATAGCCATCGTGATAGGCATCGGATCTATATTTGGAGAAATCCTTCAGGTGTCTGGTGGAGCGGAATCGCTATCAAAAACCATGTTGAGAAAATTTGGAGAAGAACGGTCGTCTTGGGCGTTAATGACCACTGGTTTTATCATTGCCATTCCTGTTTTTCTTGATATTGGCTTTATCATTTTAGTTCCAATGACCTATGCGTTGTCGCGCAAAACAGGGCGGTCCGTGTTGTACTACGCAATTCCATTATTGGCAGGGCTAGCCGTGACGCACGCGTTTATACCACCGACTCCCGGGCCGATTGCTGTTGCGGAAATCATTGATGCGGATTTGGGTTGGGTGATTTTGTTTGGGATTATCGTCGGACTTCCAACAGCAGTTGTAGCCGGCCCTTTTTTTGGTAGATATATTGCCAAGAAAATCCATATTAATCCACCGGATATTTCTGAGGAGCAAGAGTTGGTAAATGAGAACACGCAAAAGGAATTACCTTCTTTTGGTTGGGTAGTATTTCTTATTGCTTTGCCATTAGTGCTTATTTTGACAAGTACACTCGCCGATTTGGCTGTAAAAAATGAATGGCTTCCGGAAAGTAAAATCATGGAAATAATTCAATTTTTGGGACATCCATTCATTGCCTTACTTATAGCAACTATGGCGGCCATGTATGTGCTTGGTACTAGGCGCAATTATACAGGAAAACAATTGATGCAAATAGCAAATAAAGCCCTCGCCCCGGCAGGATTGATTATTTTGGTGACAGGGGCAGGAGGGGTTTTTAAGCAAATATTGGTGGATAGTGGGGTAGGAGCTGCCTTAGCGGAAACCATTGCCAATAAAAATATCCCACCTGTAGTATTGGCCTATGTTTTAGCGGTGATTATCCGACTGACACAGGGTTCTGCAACAGTGGCAATGATTACTGCTGCTGGTATGGTAGCGCCTGTTATTGAGGTGTTGGGGACAGGGGATATTGGAAAGGCACTTGTGGTATTAGTAATTGCTGCGGGCTCGACTACGTTGTCGCATGTAAATGACAGTGGCTTTTGGTTGGTGAGTAAATATCTCAATATGACCGAAAAACAAACCCTTCAATCCTGGAGTATCATGGAAACAATCATTTCCGTGGTGGGGTTTGTGTTGATTTTATTGATTAGTTTATTTGTGTAGCAAGCACCAGAATTCATGGAAAAACCATGGTTTTA
>JAUHYU010000164.1 GCA_030426345.1 Bacteroidia bacterium | reverse complement strand
CAAGAATAGCGATACTATGATCATTAAAATAGATGAACCGAATTCTCAAGTATTGAGAGCTTTTTGAGAACTCCCGCCGTCCTTGACTTTTACAAAAAACGTTCCGATAATTGAAACCAGTATGCCGGCTGCCGCCAATGCCATCGGAAGCAATACAGCTCCTAACCCATTGAAGTTTTCACTAAACTCGGGGACTACAACAAACGCAGCACCTAAAACCATCGTACCCACGATCGACCCTACATAAGACTCAAATAAATCTGCGCCCATTCCGGCAACGTCACCCACATTGTCACCTACATTGTCAGCGATCGTAGCAGGGTTTAATGGATGATCTTCAGGAATTCCTGCTTCAACTTTACCTACAAGGTCAGCTCCAACATCTGCTGCTTTGGTGTAAATGCCGCCACCCACTCGTGCAAATAGTGCTATAGAAGATGCTCCAAGTGAAAAACCCGCAAGTACATTGAGTACCTTGCCTATGCTATCGAAATCTATACCAAACATTTTGGTGTAAAGAATAAAAAGCAAACTCAAGCCCAAGATGCCCAGTCCTACCACGCCAAGTCCCATAACCGATCCCCCAGTAAAGGCTACTTCCAGAGCCTTGCCCAGAGATGTTCGCGCTGCATTGGTGGTTCGTACATTGGCTTTTGTTGCGACTTTCATACCTAGAAAACCAGCAAAAGCGGAACAAAATGCTCCTACAACAAATGAAAGTGCTATCAATGGATGCGAGGCTTCTTCGATGTATCCTTTGAATGCGAGTATCGCTGCCAAAGCCACTACAAAAATACCAAGAACTTTGTATTCTGCTTTAAGAAATGCCATGGCACCCTTGGTGATGTGATCGGCGATTCTGGCCATTTTATCAGTTCCTATTGGTTGCTTGGTGACCCATGAGGATCTCCAGACAACAAATAACAATGCTACAACTCCCATGGCTGGGAAATAATACACGATACTTTCCATAACGTCTGAGTAATTTGGGTTAAAAGTTAAATTATTTGGGTGATAATTTGCGCTTAAAAAAATAAACCATTCCTTTTTGAGCTTTTCATTTCAAATAAACATAATCCTTCAGTTCATTTAAAACGAAAACGGATATTTTTTGTCAATTAAATGACTTTAGTTTTCAATTTGAATTTTGTAGGCCATTAACCCGACTTACAAAAAATTCAAGTATGAAACCATATTTCTTAAAAATTCTGCTGTTGCGTCTGCAATTGGGTTATTTGCCCCCCTGCCAATGACGTAAAGTGTGAAAATTCCATAAATTCCGAGCAACATATAAGCCTGCACACTATTGATTGTTTTTCGGTAGATATATACACCAAATGCAACAACAGTTAGCAAAAGCAGTAACATTCGTAGTTCGGCACTTTGATCGATGGTTTCTTGCTGCATCACAATTGGGCCATTGATTATGGTATATAAGAATAGCGGAAATCCTAGGGCAAAGCAAATATCAAAAATATTGCTACCCAAAGCATTGGAAATAGCGTCATCATAATTGCCCTTTCTGGCATCGTTCATTGAAATGATAGTATCTGGAACACTAGATGCTGCTGAGGCCAAAATAATGGCCACAAACATAATTGGGATATTAAGCCCTTCAAACGTCCCTAGATATGGCAATGTATATTCAGCACTTCCTATCCATTCGCATGCCTGCACAAGTATGAGACAGATAAAGGCGATGGAAAAAGTTGAAAAGATCAATAAAGCCCACGCTCGAGTATTTGTAATTCTATTGTTTCCAATAAAAAGCGGCTCTAAATCAAAAGTTAACAAATGATACAATATTCCTTTACTCGGCCTGTGGATTGTTAGTTCAGGTGCGCTTGAGTGTTGAGTATCTTCTGTTGGGGCTCTCATGGATTTTAGCATATAAAATAGATATATGAAATAAATAACCATAAGCAATACCCCATGCCACCAGTGGAGAGACTTTCCACTTATGATGACTATAAAGAGAAGTTCTGCGGCAATGAGAGAAAAACCATCACGGAAGAATACCTTTTGCGAAACAGTGATTTTAGTGGCCAATCCAGTTAGAATTACAACTAGAATTACAAAGGCGGGAATGATCATGCCATTGAAAATAGCACTACCTGCGGTGGTGCCTATTCCACCAGAAAAACCATCCACATCCCCAAGGTAAAATAAGAAAAAGAAAGTGGTGAATAATTCTGGGAGGGAACTACCAATGGCATTGATAGTAGCTCCTCGCACGCCTTCAGACAGATTCCTGCCAATATATTCTGAAGCTACAGTAAATCCATCGCTAGCACGCCAGATTATTATACAACAGATAATTACAATTAATAAAGGAATTAATATACCCATTAATGTCAGCGGCTAAAAAAAATTAAGTTCCAAAGATAATTTATTTTTCGTAATCTTTTTGGCAGAGATCAAAAGTAAATACAATTAATTCTAAATATTGTTTAATAAACACGCTTTGCCAAAATAATCCCAATTATCTAACAATTATTAATTATTACCAAGATTTAGTTATCTAAATCTTATGGAAATCTATCATCCATGAGTTTCTCACTTGATATTGTCTTTTGTATTAAAGGACGTTTTTTGGATAAATATTAATAATTTTGTGCTGTGGATGAAAAGTTGCTAAAAACCTATTCCAAAAACCAGTTGGCTTTGCGCAATGGGCAAGACAAGGACGAGATTTGGTGTGGATACAATGGCTATATTTATGAATTGACATATTCTAGGATGTGGGCCAATGGCACGCACTACGAACACTGGGCCGGACAAGACTTGACGGCAGAATTGGCAGATGCACCTCACAATGCAGATGTATTCAAAAAGTTTAAGATTGTAGGGAAATTAGAAAAGTAGATTATTTAGCTTTGCATGAAATAGAACCATATTATTCCTGGCTTAAATACTACGATTCTACGCAAGATGAGCATTCCCCTTTTTATGGGAAAGAACATGATTATGGTCTGTATCAGGATGCCATTTATAATTTTTATATCGACCCTGCATGGGATTTTATGGGTTCTGAGACACTTTATGTCAAATTACTATGTGTGGATTATCATCATCGGTTTGCAGTCATTGAGTTTATTGGCGAATGGAATGACGCGGTTTCCAATGATATCATGTTTCTGAAAAGAAATATAGTAGATCATCTTGCGGCGCATGGCATCAATAAGTATATATTGATAGGCGAAAATGTATTCAATTTCCATGGATCGGATGATTGCTATTATGAAGAGTGGTTTGAAGAAGTGGAGGATGGATGGGTTGCAGCCGTCAATTTTCGTGATTTTGTCACAGAAGAATGGGGGAATTATGCTATTGATAATTATATAAACTTTGGCGGCCAACTAGAAATCCACAATTGGCGTACAATGACTCCTACAGTATTTTTCGATCGTGTAAATAATGTTATCAGCAAAAGAATTGATTTAACTTAACACTTACTATTTTGTACAAATATCTTCTCCGTCCGATACTTTTTCTTTTTCAACCGGAACGTGCACATCATATCACAACCACTTTGCTTAAGACGATTTGCAAAATCCCAGGCGGGAGCTCTCTTTTTCACCTTTTATATGGATTAAAAGATAACCGGCTCGAAACGGAAGTTTTTGGCATTAAGTTCAGAAACCCTGTTGGGCTGGCTGCCGGTTTCGATAAGGGAGCAAAGTTTATTGATGAGTTTGCGAGTTTAGGCTTTGGTTTTATCGAGATTGGAACGATTACCCCAAAAGGGCAACCAGGCAATCCTGCGCCAAGATTGTTTCGTTTGCCTACAGATGAAGCACTGATCAACAGGATGGGATTTAACAATCATGGGGTGGATCATGCGGTGAAAATGCTCAAAAAAAGAAGATCACGAGTTGTGGTAGGAGGAAATATTGGAAAAAACAAAATTACTCCAAACGAAGAAGCATTTCAGGATTATGAAAAGTGTTTCGAAGCTTTATATGATCATGTTGATTATTTTGCTGTCAATGTGAGCTCTCCCAACACGCCAAACCTTCGTGCCCTTCAGGAAAAAGAACCATTAAAGCAATTGCTTTCAGGGTTGATGGATTTGAACAGCAAAAAATCAAAACCAAAACCCGTACTTTTAAAAATCGCTCCGGATTTGACTACTGAGCAATTGGATGATATTATCGATATTGTGGAGGAAGTAAAGCTGTCGGGAGTCATTGCCACTAACACTACCATTTCTCGTGAGGGG
>JAUHYU010000163.1 GCA_030426345.1 Bacteroidia bacterium | reverse complement strand
ACCCGCTGCTTCAATCGTTGTGGTGCTTTGAACAGCTTGCGCAATTCTTCCTGCGAAAACACGGAAGGCAATTTCCGGTTGTTCTTCAAGCTCGGAAGGCGTATGGCCCGATCATCCAGATCATAGATGCGGTAGAAAAACCGAAGGCCATAGACCGTGTGCTTGAAGAAAGTGTCACTAAGGTCCTTGTCATTTTTTAAGGCATACAAATAGCTGTTGATCTCCTCCGGCTCAAGGTTCAAAGGCGACTTCTTGCAGTACAGGCTGATCTGGGCGATGCAACGTGAATAGCTAAAAACAGTGCTCGGGGCATAGCTCTTGATGGTGATCTGCTCTTCGAATTTGCGGATGTGGACCGAAAATCCTGGGACCTCATGCTTGGCACGTTCCAATAAAGTTTTTGATGAATTGGGGCGGGTGTTTAACCAACCATAATTTTTGCTTATTTTGCTCATAACATTATTAATTTGGTTATGAGCTTAACAATCGGTAGCTGAATTGCTCTTTAGCTACCGAAGGTTGAGTTCAACAATGGCGAGCATGAAGAGCCGCTGTAGACCATCACACGATGCCAAGCTCCACATGCTAGCCGGGCCGTTGACGGATCCGGGGCCTGACATGGGGATTGGAGGAAAAATGTGGGTGTCAAGGAGTCAATGATCCTGATTGTTTTTGAATATTAGATCATGGAGAAACTCACGCCGAAAAGTCTATAAATAGTTTACATAATAAAAACACAAATATTAAACCCGTCCAATGAAATCAATACATTATTTTTAGGTTCAAAACATTTAGATTGTATGTCGAACAATAAGCGCGTTCTATTTCTTCTATGGATTTTTATGGCATTTTTTGCCTCTTTTTCGGTGCAAGCCCAGTCAACCCTGAACAACCAAAAAATGGATGGCTACAAAGGCATCTGGTTTACGCTCGGCCAGTTTTCTGAATATGGAGATAAATATTCCGGTGGCTTGGGGACTTATACTGCCAAGCATCGGCCACTGGCGATTTATGCAGCCGAAGTGGAAAAGACATTTTTTGTGTACGGAGGCACTACTGCTCCCGACGAAAAGCATTTGCTGTGCATGGTTTCGTATTATGACCACAAAACAAAACTGGTGCCAAAGCCAACAGTGGTTTTTGATAAAATTGGTGTCATCGATCCGCATGACGATCCAAGCCTTGCGATTGACAAAGATGGCTTCATTTGGGTATTTGTAAGTGGTCGTGGCCAGAGAAGGCCGGGTTATAAGTACAAAAGCGACAAGCCTTATAGCATTGATTCTTTTACTCAAATCACCGAGGAGGAAATGACTTATCCACAACCGGTTTATGATGATGAGCATGGATTTTTGCACCTTTTTACGAAATATACAGGCGTGCGGGAATTGTACTTTGAAACAAGCCCTGATGGGGAATCTTGGACGGATGATGTGAAATTGGTGGGGATCATCGAGGATGGCGCAACCAAAAGCGGGCACTATCAGGTAAGCGGAAAACATGGCGATCTGATCTCCACTTTTTTTAATCGACACCCGAATGGAAATGTGGACAAGCGAACGGATTTGTACTATGCTCAGACTTTGGATTTTGGAGAGACATGGACAACAATTGATGGAAAAAAGCTGGATTTACCTATGGAAACCGTCGATTGTGGCGCAAGGCTGATTGATTATGCAAGTCAAGGAAAAAATGTGTATATGAAAGATTTGAATTTTGACAAAAATGGCAATCCTGTCTGTCTATATATAACTAGTGGGGGCCACGAACCTGGGCCAAAAAATGCTCCTAGAGAATGGCGAATAACTCATTATGATGGTGATGAATGGATCACAACTGTTGTATGCTCTTCTGACCATAATTATGATATGGGAAGCCTCTACATCAATGGAGATCACTGGAAAGTGATTGGGCCGACAGATGTTGGACCACAACCGCACCAAACAGGAGGAGAAATTGTAATATGGGAAAGCAAGGATGCCGGCAGTACTTGGAAAAGAAAAAAATCTGTAACCACAAACAGTCAGCAAAACCACACGTATGTTCGCCGGCCTGAAAATGCCAAAAACCCATTTGCATGTTTTTGGGCCGATGGAGATCCTAATAATTTTTCAAAATCACATTTGTATTTTTCAGATGAAAAGGGAAAACAAGTTTACCAGCTTCCCTACGATATGACAACAGAATTTGCCAAACCAATAAAAATCTCTACTCCATGATCCAAATAGTTCAAAAGTGCCTATTGTTTGTTTTTTTGAGTCTTGCAACTTTTTCCTATGGACAGAAAACCACTTTTGAGGCATTGAAAGATGCAGATATCCGTGTGTACAAAACGGTAGATGGTTACGATCTGAAAATGAGTATTGTCTATCCCGATGATTATAAAAAAGGAAAGAAATATCCGGCAATCGTATTTTTCTTTGGTGGCGGGTGGAATGGGGGAAATGTAGGTCAATTTGAGCAGCATTGCCATTATTTGGCCAAAAAGGGCATGATTTCCATGACGGCAAATTATCGTGTGAAGTCAAGAAATAATTCTACTCCCTTTGATGCAGTTGAAGATGCAAAATCAGCTGTACGATGGATTCGGGAAAATGCCAAATCCTTAGGTGTAAACAAGAAGAAAATCGTTGCTGCGGGTGGATCTGCCGGTGGACATGTCGCGGCTTGCACGGCGATTATTGAGGGATTTGATGCTGCTAATGAAAACTTAAAAATAAGTTCCAAACCAAATGCGTTGGTGCTTTTCAATCCAGTGATCAATACCATGCCTGAGGGTTATGGTTATAAACGGTTGGGCGACAAGGCTGAATCTATCTCCCCGGCGCACCATGTTGTTCCTGGCCTCCCTCCAACATTGATTTTTCATGGCACTGCAGACACAACAGTTCCCTATGGAAATATAACGGATTTTCAATCCAAAATGGAAGCTGCTGGAAATACATGTTATGTGGTGCCTTTTGAGGGGCAAAAGCATGGGTTTTTTAATTACGGCAGAAATGAAAATAAATTCTATGATCTGACTATTGAAAAGATGGAATCGTTTCTATGGGAATTGAAGTATATCAAGAGATGATGCGGTAGCGTATTTATGAAAACGATATAATCTGATTTGTCATGATAGAAATTCTAACAATATTGATACTGAGTTTTGCAAGTCCTCTGTTTAATGATAAACCGGAACAAGAGATTGAGGATTTTTACAACTGGTATTTAAATGGAGGAAGGGAAGAAGTTCGAGTCGCCTTCATATGTTCAAACCAAGGATACACAACGTTGAATATAGTAGAAGTAGAGCAAATACTTTTAAGACATAATATTTCAAAAAAGCTAGTAAACGTGTTTAATGAAACATGGACGAATTGTTTATCAAGTTTGTCTAAACTTAAATTTGAGGAATTTCAATCTATTGATGATATTTCTGGAATTGAAGAGCTTCAGTGCGATGTACAATCAGAATTCTGGTTTGCCAACTCATTTGAAAATCCGAATGAATTTAAACTTGAAAATGGAAAATTGCTGAATCAAAAGACCTATAGAGCTGATGTAGTAGTACCATCCGCCTTGCTAAGGTTTCAAGTAATTGCAATAAAGCAAAATGGAAAATGGGTAATTGACGATATCAACTGATCATCTCAATGCCGAATAGAAACCTGTTGCTTTTTATGGTTAATAGCCTTAAAAAACCATCCTTTTTCCATGAAATCATAGATCTATATTTTTAAGTTTTTTTATTTATCAAAAATTCCAGTATATCCCAACTGTAAAACAGGCATCAAATTATTTACAACTTCTTGATTGTCTTCGGCGATGTTATTTGCATTGTAAGGGTCTTTTTCCTGATTGTACAATTCAACATTTGGCATGGCTTCGCGATAGTATTTGGTAAGTCGATATTGTTCATTGCGCATCGTAATACCATTTCTAAAATAACCATAAGCCGCATCTTTGATTTTTGCATTAGGGTCATCGAGTATTGGCCTTAGGCTTTTGCCATCCAATGGATAATCATAACTAATGTGGCACAAATCCATGAGTGTGGGATAAATATCCAGAGACTCTACGATGCCATCAGCTTGATTTCCGGGATTGTTCATATCTGGGGTTTTAATGATAAAAGCACTACGCAGGGATTTTTCAAATAAAGTATGCTTGCCCCACTGAGCGAGATCTCCGAGCTGCCATCCATGATCTCCCCAAACTACCACGATGGTGTTTTCAT
>JAUHYU010000078.1 GCA_030426345.1 Bacteroidia bacterium | reverse complement strand
AAAGGATATTCAAGCCGTGCTTATGGGTGGTCATGGAGATACGATGGTTCCCCTGCCACGATATACCACAGTAGGCGGAATTCCTGTTACCGAGTTGATCGACAAGGATGCTTTGGATGCAATTGTAGATAGAACAAAAAAAGGAGGAGGAGAATTAGTGAAATTGATGGGCACATCTGCTTGGTACGCTCCTGGATCGGCAGCCGCTCAAATGGCTGAAGCCATCGTCAAAGATCAAAGGAGAGTATTCCCGGTTTGTGTGCAACTTGATGGAGAGTACGGTATCAATAATTGTTACCTCGGTGCGCCTGTTATCCTTGGTAAAAATGGTATAGAGAAAATTATAGAGCTTGATCTGAATGCTGACGAAATGGCGTTGCTCAAAACTTCGGAAGGTCACGTAAGAGAAGTGATGGAGGTTTTGGATAAAATGAGCTAAAAAAGCATTAAAAATCCATGAAAGCCGGCGCAATCTTTTTGTGACCGGCTTTTTGTTTTTATAAGTGAACACCAACGCCCAAGATGTTTTTTGATTTTGGGCTTGAGCAGCAAATCCCAATATTATTCATTTAGTGCAGTTTTACGGTATAAAGGGGATATTTCTATGATTCAAAATGTGCTTTTTACAAAGACGTGTTTTGTATAATCATGCTCATTTAAATGAACTTCAACCATGCTATTGTCCCGGTTAAAGAATTTTATTGGTAAATCATCTTCTGGAAGATACGTGAAATCAATTGGCTGCCTGTCAAATAAACTATATGCAATTATAGAATTGTTAGATACCCAAAACAAAAGACAATAATAATCACTACTTTCAATAGTTCTCAGTACGGGCATCACGTCCTTTATATTAACTACTTCTGTACGTTCGAATTCTACAACTGGACAATAAGGCTCTACCACAATTATTGTATCCGCATGGTTGGGATATAAATCGAAAAGGTCAAATGATAGGGAGCCATCTTTGTCAAAGGTTGATCTTAATTCATTTAGTTTAATGGAAATATCCACTTTTGGCTGCCGGACATGTATACCACACCCATACCAAGTGCACAGCAAAAAGATTATAGAGAACCACGATATTAATGCTTTTAGCATTTTATTGACGATAGCGATGAAATTCTTTCTCTCCTTTGCCGTTAAAAATAAATTACAAACTCCAACAGATCAGCACCGACCCACCGATGTAGGCAAATGCCTCAATGATTGCTGCGCCGATATTCGGTTTGTCCTGATTGATCAATTCGTCGGTCAGATTTTGGCCTGGGAGTAATATTTTATCCGCCACCAATCTCGCAACGGGCAAAAATATCAGCCCGATACCGGCATCAATGGCTATGGACTCGGCGGTGATATCCCAGCTTTCAAAATCATGCATTAATCCATGGCGGATCAGGTTTCCAATGGCAATCATCGCCCCAGCCATACCGATGCCAACAGCTACATTGTCTTTCTCAATATGTTCGTGAACATCAAAAGGTGTGATCCAATTATAAACAAAAGAAGTAAGGATCAAAAGTGCTTGCCCGACCACCCAATATATTAATACTGTATCAATTCCACCTCCTTCACCATATACAGATCCCATGATGATCAGCCCGGTTGCTACGGCACTGGCTCCTTCGATCACTCCGGTACCTGCATTTTGGCCTTCTGTGATTTCTTTTTTTACACTGAATTCCCTCAGAATGATTTTATCATTGATAATGATAGACAGGTTGAGCAAGATCAATGAGATCAATCCATATATCCCGATATACATAAGGTCCGTGAGCAAACCCGCGGAATCTCCCATCATGATGCCGCCAATAGAAAGAACCAACCCAATAAAATACCCTGTATGTGCAAGCGCAAATGCCAAATTATCTTTTTCTACTAGTTCCTCCTGCACATTGTAACCGCGATGAAAAAGTTGGTACAAATACTTGCCGATAAAAAACAAAACAAAGCTACTTGCTAGGTAAACTAAGGTGGTTAAGATAGCATCGATATATGTCAAATTCATTGTTGAAGGTTTTTAGGTTTAGTCAATAGCGATTCAAATTACTTCCCATATCCTCCACTGCGAGAACGAGAAAAATTGCTGTACCTCGACCCGGATTTGGAGCTCTGTGAAGTTCCAGGTCTCACTCGCTGCTTAAAACTACTATTGGCGGAGTTTGCAGACCATCTGGAAGATTTATTTGAGGTGGAGTTATACTTGCTATTGGTACCGTAGGTGTAGCTGCCGTCATTTCCACGAGGCCCATAATAGCTTCTTCCAGTTCCGTAATATCCACCGCGATAATCATTGTAGTACGACCTGCGCGCTGGATATGCCATCATATTAAACATAGAACTCATCAATGCATATTTGCCATAAAACTCCCAAAAGGAACTTCCATTGCGTTCTGTCCACTGGCCATATTTTTCGTTGCCCACATAGGCTCCGTACCCTGGAGGGCTCACGCCTTTTGTGATCTTTCCGTCCGGGCCTTTAGCTGCGATTTCCATGCCCATATTATCTAAATTGGCTTTGAAAAATTGCTCGTCTACAGGATACCAATCAGTGGTTTCTTCGCTCACGTTATTGCTCTGATCTTCTTTAATAATGCGGTATTGATGGTAATACTCTTTGAAAATCGTCCCCTCCGTATTCATGTCGTACAATACGATAGAAAATGTGGAAACGCCTGTCATCTCTTTGATCAGGTCATCGACAGGGCTTTTGATCGGTTCGCTATAGTCGCTTTCGCAGGTACGACTGCACGAATACACCAAAATGATAAAAAATATAAATAATACAACTTGCTTCATAATCTTATGTATTCATGGAATTTAGACACTTCCCGGTAAGATATTTGTTATTTCATAATCATGGACTATCTGTCCATATGAGGCCTCAAATTCTCTGGCTCCCCACTGCTCTACACAAGCCACGAGTTTTTCCTCTGCATCATAATAGTCCCATGAAATAAACTCCGTCCAGCTATTGTCATCTTCCGGATCATCAGAAAAATAGCCAGGGCTTTCCTTGTCAAGAAAGTAAGCCACTCCTTTATATTCTATTTTCTTCGGTGGTTTTTTGCTTTCTTCTATTACTTCCGGGATATCCTCTCCGAGTGCCCGGACTTTCAATTTCCTACTCATCGTCATGGAATTTTCATCACTATAGTCGATGTGGAGATAGGCCGTATCATCAGAAGTTTCCAGTTTATATTCCCGGGTAAAATAATTATTGCCCCAGTCATACTCATATTCCTCTTTGATCACCCAGTTTTTCATGTCGTACTCAAACATAAAACCTACCCTGAGGTCTTCAATCTTTATATCATTAGGATCGTAATGAGATGCTTCTTTCTTCTTAAATCTATCAAAAAGGCCCATGGCTTTTTTAGGGTTTTTATGGCTGTTGCCACGATTGTTATTGTCAAAAATACGAAAAGGGCTTGGTTTATCCCCGCTTTTTGTAGGATAAACCCAACCCTTGATCAGTTGCCATCCTACCCAGAGGATGAGTGCTGTAAGTGCTATTTGAATTAAGAATGTGATAATTCAACTATTTAATTTCAACTCAAATGTTATTCTTTTGAATTCATTTTAGCTTTCAGTGCAGCAAGTGCGTCTGATGTTTGAGTGGACGATTCTGCCCCCAACACATCATCAATTTCATCGTCCAGACTTTTGTTGGAGTTGGCCACTTCAGCATATGCTTCGGAAAGAGCTTCATTTTCAGTCACCCTATCTTTCATTTTTTCCAACATGGAGATGGTGCCATTGCTATCTATCTGCGCCATTTGCTTATTCAATTTGGTGGTGGCCTGACTTACTTTCGCCCGCGCTTTCAGGGTTTTTAGTTCATTTTCATAGTGGCCGATTTGAGAGCGAAGTTTTTTAACATTTTGCTCCAGCTGCACCAAGTTATTGTCAATGCCATCTGCATTTTTTTGGCTCGAAACAGCTTGTTTTTCAGCTTCCTGCTTTTTGTTAAGCGCTTCGGCTGCAAGACGATCTGCTTCATTAGAATCCAACTCTCCTTTTTCCGCTTTGGTAAGTAGCATCATAGCTTTACTTTCATAGCTTTCGGCGCGATTTTTGGAATCTGTAGATTCTTTTTTGGCTCTGATGGACATGGACTTAACTTCAGCCAATGCTTTCATACTTTCATCTAAATCCTTTTTCAAATCCCGAATTCCTTGCTCGGTAAGTTTGATTGGATCTTCTAATTTATCAACAATATTGTGAGCCTCTGACTGCCCTATCTTAAATAATCTTTTGAATACACTCATGGTTATTTTTTTAGTTTTTTGAAAATTTGATTAACTCGTCGGAGTACTCACTCATTAATAAACTTAGAGAGTTTAGTGATCCTTCTAGCTCGTTCATATCGAGATTTTCCAATTGTAAGGTGTCTCTGAATATGACTTTTTTTCCTGCTTCATCTAGCACAAATGCACCATGGATAATGTCCCTATTTTTGATTAGAAGCTGGCGGTAAACTTCCATAGATTCGTTTTTTATTTCGAAAAGATATTGCTCCATTACTAAGATGGGATCCAAACAGCCAATTACGAGATTGTGTATGCCGGCTTCTTCATTATTCACCCAAAAAACACCATCTTCTTCATTTTCCTGTAAAATATCGAATTCCAAATCAAGGAGGTAGCTCCGTACTTTTTCAAAATGATCGTTCATAGTGTGCAGATTTTTTTAGTGATTTTTTCATTTTTTAAATTGGTTAAAATTAAGAAAATTATTATTCAATCATATTTAGACTCAAGGATAATTAAATTTGAATATCATTTCATTTACATCGAATTGTTTGTAATTTTAATTCTACTTACGATAGAATTGCTCAAAAGGTTAGCAATATAGAAAAAAATTATGACGGCAATAGGAAAAAACATTAGAAAGATAAGGACAGTAAAGAAACTTAGTCAGGCAGCATTTGCGGAAATATTCAACTTGGCTCGCCCTAGCGTTGGTGCTTATGAGGAAGAACGGTCTGAGCCAAAACTGGAGACAGTTATCCAAATTGCAAATTATTTTGGCATCTCTGTAGATTCGCTGCTTACCAAAGAGCTTACCATAAACGACCTGTATAATTTTAATGTGCATTTTGGTATTGAAGTGACAAAAAGCAATGTGCGAGAGACTGGTCCAGCTTTTATCAAATCGGTACTCGTGCCAGGCGAAAAGCAACTAGAATATATCGTTCATATCAACAATAGAGATTTTATATCTGCCCTTCCAAAAGTTCTGATTCCCGGGCAACATGATAAAGATATCCGGGCATTTGAAATGACCAAAGATGACATGCACCACAATGCTCATGGTCTGAATTTGGGTGACATGGTTTTTGGAAAGAAAATGAGCATGCCATTTATCTTTTCCAAAAATCAACTGAGTATCATAGTTGCCAAAGACAAAATAATCATAAGGCGTGTGGAAGTTAAGAAGGATCATCTATTGCTTATAGCGGATAATGAAAACTATGAGGCAATCGACATCCCTTTAGGCGAAGTTATTGAAATATGGCAGGTAAAGGGTTATTTTTCCATGAAAACAGATGCCCCGACACAAATCCCGGAACGTGTATCGCGATTAGAAAACCATTTGAAAAAGCTTAGTAATCGAATTTCTCAATTAGAATCTACAAAGTAGTAATGAATTTTTAACATTGTAAATTAATGTCATTTTGATTCTATAGTCTATTATTCAACCTTATCAATACTCTTAAATTTTAGTGTATGTGTGTGCTTTACATTACGTAATTCCATGCTATCCTCTGTTAAGCTTATAATTTCGAACACGCTAAAGTTGTCAGGAACACCGAGATTTCTATAGATGATATATTTTCCCATTTTCATTTTGCCTATTTTATTTTCCTTGAAGTGTTTGTCTTGTGTATTGGACAGGTAATACTCTGACTCACCGAGCAATTCATTATTGAAATAATTATAAATTATACTTTCCGAAAATCTCTTTCCTGATGTCTTATCTGTCATGCCTTGCATATCCCAGTATTTGGACTTTAAAAGATCTAAATCTGTATTTTTTTTCTGAGAAAATCCATTCATAAAACCTAAACAAAGGATTAATATAAGACTAGTTATTTTTCCATGATTCATATATTTTTATTTATATCCTGTTATTCCAATAGAATATTTGATTTCTTTTTCGTGCATTAAATTCTCTTATAATTACAACTCAATTTGTAGCCTTCCCTTTCTCCATTTGCTGCATAATTCCTATAAAAGTCATCCAACTTTGCTACAGACTCTTGGTTGTTTCTTAAGGAGGTTAAAAGTTTGCTGAATTTATTTTGAATATCTTTTTCCATAATTCCAATTTTCAATCGAGCAATTTAGAAAATCCCATTTTCCTTATGAACGACAATACTGTATGCAGCCAATACAAGGTAAATTTTTATGGCCTTAGTTTCCAACGTATAGTTGATAAAGTGCAATACAATGATCTTTGGTAGTATTTGCTGAAAATATAACCATTTCATCGCATTAAAGAAGTAGTGGATATATGGTGCAAAAAGTCTTTTCTATCTATTCCTTTGATTTCTTTTATCTTTGGATCAAAAAAAGGCAAATATTTCCGTGAACGCTTGAAAAGATTAATTTTTAGAAAAATATTGCATGGGATTTTGAACCGCAACATCAAACACGAAACCATAACCGAATGTTTACGCGTAAAATAATACTTTTCGCAGCACTGATAATTGCTGCAACTCATGCTCAGGGGCAAGATGAAGATACCCAGTGGGTAAGTACCATATTGGAAGCTTCATCGGAGTTGACTCCGAGGGAATATTCCGCGGAGCAAATTATCGGCAAACCAAACGTAACACCTGAAACCGGAGAGAGCCCAAATGCTTGGATGCCATTTCGCGACGATCGTGAAGAATATGTGAAAGTAGGTTTTGAACGGCCAATCAGGATAAGTCAAATCGCCATTGCGGAATCCTTAAACCCAGGTGCTATATACCAAATATTTTTGTATGATCGATCAGACAATGAATTTCTGATCAACACTTTTGACCCCAGGCCGGTCGACCTGAAATCAAGGATGCTTCATATCTTTTTTGACATGACTCAATATGAAGTAGCTGCCATCAAAGTCGTATTGCGATGCGACGCTGTATCAGGTTATAATGCCATAGATGCTATCGCTATTTCGAATTCTACTAAACCCATCAAACAGGAAGTACAAATATTGGATAGTGAAGTCGTCAACGTAAAGCCCGAAAGGTTGAGCCAAGCGGTGAACAGCATTTACAATGAATTGAAGCCACTTATTATGCCCGATGGAAAAACACTGCTTTTTAGCCGTCAATATCATCCTGACAACATAGGAGGCGAAGATGACCCAGAAGATATTTGGTATTCGCAGTGGGATGAGGCTAAAGGGGAGTGGTCAGAGGCTGTCAATATGGGAAGTCCACTTAATACTAGGGGGCCAAATTTTATCAGTTCGATTACTCCAGACGGAAAATCTGTGATCATCACATTGGGCAATAGATATACAAAAAATGGCAAAATGAGAGCTGGGGTGTCAGTAAGTACTAGAACAAGTGAGGGCTGGTCCAAGCCGGTGCCTTTCGACATCATTAAAGATGTGAATACGAGTAAAAACGCCAATTATTATTTGGCCAATAATCGTGAGGTGCTCCTGATGTCGGTTGAGGGTGATCCCACTTTTGGATCGCGCGATTTATATGTGAGTTTTTTGCAAGAAGACGGCAGATGGAGTGAGCCCTTAAACTTGGGTTCTGGGGTTAATACCGCATTGGAAGAAACATCGCCATTTTTAGCCCCGGACGATAAAACGCTCTATTTTTCTTCTGATGGATATACGGGGTATGGGAAACAAGACATTTATGTGACGCGGAGATTGGATGATACCTGGACCAGCTGGTCGGAACCCGAAAACCTCGGGCCTCAGATAAACTCTAACGAGGAAGATGCGTTTTTTAATATTCCTCCTACTGGTGAATATGGCTATTTTTCCAGAGATTTTGCCGATAATAATTCTGACATTTATCGCTTTGAAATCCCTAAGGAGCACCAGCCTGAACCTGTCGTTACGATTAAAGGAGTTGTTTATAACACCAAAACCAATCGTCCCGTTCAGGCCAAAATATTTTATGAGAGCCTGCCTGAAGGCATTAAAATTGGCAGTATAGAGTCCGATCCATTGACAGGCGAATATCAGATCATTCTACCTTCCGGTAAAATGTACGGATACCTCGCAGAGGCAGAAGGATTTGTTGCCATCAATGCGAATATCGATTTGACAGATACAGAGGTCTATGGTGAATTAGATCAGGATTTGTTTTTGGTGCCGATAGAAAAAGGTGCTGTTGTACGTATGGAAAACATATTTTTTGATTTCGATAAATTTGAATTGAAGCGGGCGTCTTTCCCTGAGCTCAATAGGGTGATCAAGATGATGCAAAAAAATGAAGGTGTTCGGATATCGGTGGAAGGCCACACCGACAACGTAGGAACCAAAGAATACAATAATGCTCTCAGTGAACGCAGGGCTAGAGCCGTAACAGATTATTTGGTTAGGAATGGGATATCCAAAGATCGGATGAAAGCCAAGGGTTGGGGTATGTCTAAACCAATCGCAAGCAATGACGAAGAAAAGGGCGGCAGGGAATTGAACCGCAGAGTGGAATTCATCATTTTAGAAGAATGAACCAGATCACGAAAATGCAAGCAAAAATACATCTCGTTGGTGTTGACAACCATTTTAGCAGAATAACAACATAATATTTAAAGACTAATTCCAAGCAATCAAGGTAATGATTGTCGTAAATGACCCAATTAGAGACAGGAACGCCACTCTCCAGATAATATGGGCTTTGTTCAATTCCATAAACTGAAATCCTACCAAGGTACATTTAATAATGACAATGGCCATTAGCGCCAGCATGGATATATCACTGAAAGCATTTCCTGAAGAGAAAAAACTTCCTATGGTCAGGGCAACTAACAATATCCAGATAATAAGGTTTTTTTTCATGACTAAAGCAGATAAAGTATCGGAAATAAAATGAGCCAAATGAGATCGCACATGTGCCAGAATACTCCTCCCGTTTCCACATCTTCATGGTTTTTCATGGAATAATACCCCTTTTTTACATAAAAGAGTAAAGTGGTTAAAATCACAATCCCAGCCAACACGTGTACAAAATGAAAACCTGTTAGCAGCCAGTAGTACATAAAAAAATCGCTGTGCTCCAGCCCAAACCCGTGGACTATTTTGTCATAATATTCATATCCTTTCAAGCCCATGAACGACAACCCGAATAAAATTGACAAACCCATACGTTTGACACTCGAATCATTTTCTCCACGTCTCAGCTTTTGAACGGCTATTGCCATAAAATACCCAGCTGTAACCAACAGAATAGTGTTGATGAGACCGAAAACAGGGCTCAGGAGTTTTTGAGATTCATGGAATTCCGAGGCATTTTGACTCCTTTTCACCACGAATGCCCCCATGCCCATCATGAAGGTGATCAATTCTATAAAAACAACTATCCAGATGAGGATGCCTCCCGGGGGATAGTAAAAATTCTTGGACTTAATCATGTCGGAACCCATGGATTTCAATGATATTCTATGCGTTTATACAACTTGGTCAATGACTGGATCATCTCCATCGGACTCGACAGAATGCTGTAGTGGTTGTGCCCAAACATCTGAGGTAGATAATATTTTGCCTGCTCCTCTATGGCCACAGCGTAGTTGTTGATGCCCTCGCCCTGCATTTCGAGGAGTGCTTGCTTGATATCTCTGATACCATACTTGCCTTCATAGCGGTCATAATCATTCGGTTTTCCATCAGACAAAAGGATAAGCCACTTTTTTCGCATGTCCCTTTTTTTGAGCAAAGTGGCGGCGTGCCTGAGTGCCGGCCCGATCCGCGTATAGCCTTGCGGCTGTACCGATCCGATTTTTTGTTTGGCTTTACTCCAAGGTTCATCAAATGATTTCAAAGTGATGTAGGTGGTGTTATTGCGGGTTTTGGAATAGAACCCGTCGATCTGAAAATCAACTGCATTGTCACTGAGCACCTCTCCAAATAATATGGAAACCTGCTTTTCAATATCAATGATTCGGTTGCCCTTGGCGTATCCGTCACTGGACAGGCTCAGATCCAGAAGGAAAAGTAATGAAAGTTCCTTTTTACGTTTTCGCCTTGTTAGGTATACTTTTTCATCAGGCGTGCGCTTTGCCTTCAAGTCGGCAAACATATCAGTAACTGCGTCTATGTCAATGTGTTCGCCGATAGGTTGACGTCGCACCTGCTCGAAATCATTGTTGAGCCGAGCAAAAACCTTCCTCAGTTTGAGCAACACAGTGTGGTTTGATTCTATGGTTTTTCGATAGTATTCAGGGGTGATTTCATTGAGTTGAACCGGGAACACTTTGCAATATCCATGTTTGTATTCGCGTCGGGAATGGTTCCATTCAGGGTATAAATGGTGAAATTGCTCTACATCCTTACTGGCGCTTTCTGCGATAGTGGCATTCCCAGAAAATTCTGCCTGATATACCGAATGCACCGGATCGTCCACGCGCACCATGTGCCGCAGGTTATAATCGTTAAGTGCTTCCGAATCTTCCTTGAGCGAATCATCCCCATCAAAATCCCTCCAAACCCCATTGAACTCATCTATGGTTTCTGCCTTCTCAAAATTGTGTGTGAGCATGTAATCCCCCTGCGCTTTTTTGTCTACCGTCAGCACTTCCACTTCATCAGCCTGCTTGGCTTTCATTTCGGTTTTGGGTTTTATCTCATTGGCATGAAAAGCGGTATCGCTGGCGTTTTTCAAGATCTCACCTTTTTCGTAATGTGCAGAGTTCTTCATCCATCGACCATAAAACCATGACAGGTCTGCTTTTTCCTCAGGGACTTTGCTTTCATGGATTTTAACCCATTCTTGCAATAGCTCATCATGGATGTTTTCCAACAAAGGATATTCATTGAATAACTTTGCCAAAACCTGTACCGAAGTATTCAAGGCCATGTCCTGGGATTCTTGCTCAGTATGTGTTTCTACACTTGGCCAATTATACCCCAACTCTTTTTGTATTGACAAATAGAGCATCCTGAAAACATAGAACCTGATATTTTTTTCATTGGAATTGAATAGCGCCACTTCTTTTGGTAGAAAAAAGAGGTTGTCCTTCCAGCCTCCTTCCCTTTCGGATGAGAATATCTCAATCGCCTCGCCACACAATGCCCTGGACAGAATCACAAACCGCGGGCTCAACGTTTCCAACGAAACGGCATGCGCTGCATTTTCCGGTGCTGTCTTCTTTCGCTTGTCGAAGTAGTTAAAAATTTTTTGAAATAAAAGCTGGTCGAGTTCCATATTGTTAGCTATTGGCTTTTAGCTGCAAGCCTCATGTTTTTCTTTTTGGCAATTCAAATCTTCTACCCTCTAACTAAATCATCAAACTTGTCATTTCCTTTAGCGCGGCCAAAGTATCTAATTCGTCAGTCAGAGGTTCCACCACGGCTACTTTCACAGCGAGGCGCTTTCCGAGTCCGGTTGCAATCAGTTTACCCGCATCTACGAGCAACCGCGTTGACACGGTTTCTGCCAAGCCCATTTCCGTAAGGTTCCTGATTTTATTCCCAATTTTTACCAAACGTTTCGCATCAGCTTCATCTACACCAGTTTCCGCTACGATGATCTCTGCCTCTATTTTTGCGTTGGGATACTCAAAGGACATAGAGACAAATCGTTGCCGGGTAGAGGGCTTGAGTTCTTTAAATCCCTTTTGATATCCGGGGTTGAAGGATGCGACGAACATAAAATTTTCGTGTGCCAATACTTCCACTCCAAGCTTATCGAGGTATAGTGACCTTCTGAAATCTGTCAACGGATGCACGGCCACGATCACATCAGCCCGGGCCTCTGCGATTTCATCCAGATAAATGATAGCCCCTTCTTTCACAGCAGTGGTCAGTGGACCGTCTTTCCATACGGTCTCTGTCCCTTTGATAATGTATCTACCGAGCAGGTCTGTAGCGGAAGTCTCTTCATGGCACGCCACGGTGATGATGGGCTTTTTCATTTTCCAGGCCATGTGCTCCACAAACCTAGACTTGCCCGTGCCAGTTGGCCCCTTGAGTAGAAAAGGCAATTTGTTTTTATATGCATGCTCAAACACCTCAACTTCGTGGCCTATGGTTTTATAGTATGGCTCTTTTTCTATCAACATGATTGATGACTTTGCTTTATATAAATAGCTTTAAAAAAAGGCCAACCCAATTGAGTTGGCCTGTGTTTTGATTTACAATTGATTCATGGATTTTAGACGGTTTTCAACGCTTCAAAAGCCTCTTCTGTTTGCAAGGCCTCGTCTGTGGGCTTGCCAAATTTGAAGAAGTTAATGATAAATAGGACTATGCCCGTAGTAAACAATGTGGCCGCCACAATGAGCACGAAGAAGTGGGGCTGGATCTCAATGGCCGTGGTCATGAAATCGTAACCTGCTATCCTTTCCAAATAAACCTGCGCAACGCCTGCTGCTGCAAAAGCAGCAGTCATGGCGATCATGCCGATATTGGAACACCAGAAAGCGAGATGTCCTATCCTATTGTCGAAAATATTCCTGCCGGTCATCAGCGGCATGGAATAACTAATGATGGCCAGTATCAGTGAGGCATAGGCACCCCAAAAAGCGAGGTGTCCATGCATGGCAGTCACCAAAGTTCCGTGGGTATATAGGTTGACTCCAGGCAGGGTATGCGCCAACCCCAATAATCCAGCTCCCAAAAATGACACGATCGCAGTGCTCAAAGTCCAATAGAGCGCCAGCTTGTTCGGATGCTTTTTATTCCCCTTCCTATACATTTGTATAGCAAAGATGGTCATGGCCAAAAAGGCCAACGGCTCTAAAGCGGAGAAAATACCGCCGATCATCAACCAGTAGCTTGGTCCGCCAGTGTAGTAGTAGTGGTGTCCAGTGCCGAGGATTCCCGAAATGAACGTGAGTCCGACTACTACATACAGCCACTTTTCTATTACTTCGCGATCAACACCTGTCAACTTGATAAGTAGGTATGCCAAGATGCCTCCCATGATCAGTTCCCAAACACCTTCTACCCAAAGGTGCACCACCCACCATCTAAAAAAAGAATCGACGGCGATGTTGTCGAAATAGATCATGCCGGGCAAATAGAGCAAGGCCGCAAAAACCAGCCCCATGGTAAGCACCCACGATGTGGTAGTTTGTTTGCCCTTGAGCAATGTCATTAATATTATAACCAAAAATAGGATTACGTTGCCGGCGACCAGATAATCCAATGGTCTAGGGATTTCGAGGAATTTTCTACCTTCCCACCATCCGACATGAAAGCCCGCAACTGCCACAACGCCTACAATGGCAAAACTCCAGAACTGAAGCTTCGCCAGTGGTACAGACCAGAGCTCCTGGCCAGATTCATCTGGAATGATATAGTATGCAGAACCCATAAAACCTGCCAAAATCCATACTACGAGTAGGTTTTTGTGGGTGGTTACTGCAGTGTTAAATGGAATGAAATCGTGCAGTACATCGTAGCCCATGTGGGCAAAACCCATAATAAACCCGTAGATGATCTGCAGTACGAATAACAGCATTGCCAATAAAAAGAATTGGTATGCGATCTTTTGTGATTTGTATTTCATAATAATGTCTTTTTAATGATTCAGATTAGTGTGCAGGTGAAGGGGGTGGCAGGCTTGGAGCTGCAGGGAACCCGTTGAGCTCTGTCTTGTCCATCCACTTGAGGAATGCAATGAGGCCGGCTACTTCTTCTTCCGTAAAATCATATTTCACCATCCTGCGACCGCGGAAACCCCAACCTTCTGGGGCGGTGAGCACTGCGTGGATGTAGGTTTCGCCACGCCGGGAATAGACCCTCGTGAGTTCAGGAGCATAGTATGCGCCCTCGCCCATAATGGTATGGCAACCCATACAATTTTGTTCTTCCCATATCAATTTACCCAGCTTTACTTGATCGTCAATTTCGCTGTCGTTGGTATTTTCTGGGATTCCTACCATGAGTGAGTGCACAGACATGCCAATGAATATCAGCATGAATAATATTGTTCCGCCAAGGAAAAAAATCTTTGCTTGTTTCTTAGATAACATAATGGATTAGGTTAAGGTGTATAGTTAAAAAAGCCAACATTTGATTGCAGTTAAAATATTGAGGGCAAATATGGATATGGTTCGACTTTGGTCTTATGACTTAAATCATAGACCTTGATTTATTCAGAAACCTTAAAAGTATTCTTGGAAATGGAAATCGTGGTTCTTAAGTGCGTTAAGGGAAGTTACTGTTAGGATTGGTATTTTATATATGCCGCTTAGAGAATTGGTGGGTATATGAAAAAATTGTAATCAATGGCACGCATTACGCTTTTCTTGATAGTGCTTTTTAATGGAGAGGGCAAACCTTCTTATTCAAGAAAGCATAAAAACTAGAGTACCAAACGTACCCTAGTTAAAATAGTATTGAGAATGGGCTTTGAGGATTTTTATACCCCTTAGTCTAGTTAATTTTAGTAATGGCTAATATCATCAATAATTTTTTTCACGGAGCATTTCTAGAAACTGCCAGTTGTTAGTATAACCTCTCCACCTCCGCTAGGATGTTGAACATTTGCACTATCTTCAGTAGTTATAAATATTTTGGTTGGCTCAAATGGGGATACAGTTTCTAACGTTGCCTTCATATGTTTTGAAAGAAAACCTGAGGAACTAATTAATTGCCCTAAATTTTCTATTTTTCCCTGATCCGTTTCCATCCAAACTATATAAGTTTGATCTGATGTTTTCAATCTTTCGATATCAGCCAAACCAGATATTTTTATTTTGATAGTATAATTCTGATTATTGTCCTGATTGACTTTTACATGTCCTTGTGCTGCTGGAACCACTGATGATGTCAGAAACTTTACTTTTTTAGCATTTGAATTGAGTGAAAATAATGTACCCGCAATGAATACACATAAAAAAACACTAATCGTTCGGTAACCTATTTTTTTCATCTTCATTTTCTTGTTTTTTAAAATTTATTACAAAATAATATTTATTTATAACTTAATAAATAACATGGGAGTATATGCAAAATAATACCCTCATATTTTATGTTATAATAAATTTATACCTTTATTCCTATTTATTACGAATATTTATTTTAAATAAAAAGATATTTTATATAAAATATAACCCAATATATACTTGCTTTACAAAGCAAACATTCCTTTTTTAAAAGTATATATGTTTTGTAAAATATATAAGTATTATAGAATCTATGGCTATGAATCTCGGGGAGAAGTGGCTGTAAGGAAGCTAATGTAGTATAAACGTATTTCGGGCTTTACTTGCCAAGTATCGCAAGGCTATGGAAAAAAGTATCAACCTTTGATTTGAGCTTTTGAAATGTATTTCTCTCATAGATAAATGGATACAAAACTTCTGCCAACTCTGGTGTTCTTAGATATCCAAAAGATTTATGATGGTTGGGTTCTATTTCTGTTTGGTAATCGTTATGTACGACGAAATCCTTAGGAACGATACCATGCCCATTAGCCTCAAAGTTTTTACTCAATTGATATATCATGGCGACTTTATCCCTGAGGTCGGCAAAGTTGTACCACTGGTTTGTCACCCCCGGCGGGGTTTTTAGGTTTGGTTGCTTTATTTTTTTCGATTGCCACTCCGATGCTATTTTTCCCTGTACTACTGGAAACCCCAAAGGTGATCCCAAGGAAATGAAGGAATGGATGTTGATCTCGGGCATGAGAAAAGTCATTACGTCATAGGCAATGATTGATCCCATAGAGTGGCTGATCAAAATTATTTCATCGTGTTTGTACTTATCCAATACCAAGGCCAGCCGCTCCCGGATGAGCGTGCGAGCCACGCATCTTATGTCATTTTTGTCATTACATTTTTTTGCATAATACAATTCAAGGTCCCTGAAATATCGATGGATCAACATATCGGTAATCCGGGAATAATTAACGGTAAAATCCGCATTTAGAAATAATTTATCGAGTTGCTCCTCTATAAAATTTAGAACTCTTTGCCTTAATGAATTATTCTCTGCAATGGGATTTGCCAACCCGGGAATATATTTTTCACTAATATAATATGGGTCATATATGTCTGTAATCTTTTCGTCCAGAGGCTTGTCGTAAATGACGTCTGCCCAATATACCATTTCAAATCGTGGAAGTTTATATGGTTTATTTAGCTTTTCCAACCCTTCGATCATTGATTTTTTCCACCATTTCTCCAGCACCTCTTTGCGAGGTTTGTTCCCCAACCCATGTATACCAATAATAACTTTTGCCATGGTCGAAAAATAATTAAAATTATAATGGATAAACAAATTCCAATATATAAAATCCCTTTCGGTATGAAAGTAGTAATCATTACCTTCGTGTTTTTGCTACTTTCAATGCAACAATTTTATTATCTGATTCACATCCAGTATCTCGGTTTTCGGTTTCATGGTTGGGCCAAACAACCCGACGTGAAAACGGTTCACCAGTTTATTGATAAAACACTTCCCTTCGTTCTTGGGCATCGTGATTTTAAGACACTTGGTGCCAGTCGTACCGATGCGATGGTCTCTGCTAATCATGCGATATTCGAACTATTTCTCAAGGAACCGCTCGAAAAAGAGTCATTTTTCCATGAATTGAATCGCAACCTGCCAACTGATATCCGGGCTATAAAGATCCAAGAAACCAATAAAAATTTCAATATCATCCAATCGCCCAAAACCAAAGAGTATATTTACCTTTTCGCTCATGGCGAAAAATGTCATCCATTCACCGCCCCAATCTTATCTTCTTTCATGGAAAAATTGGACATTGATACCATGAAAAAGGGAGCGAAGCTTTTTGAGGGCAAGCATAATTTCAAAAAATATTGCACGAAGCCATCTGCAAAAACTGTCTTTGATCGAGAAATTTCAATCAGTAAAATCGAAGAGAATACGCTATACCAAGCTAATTTCTTTCCGGAAAAAAGCTATGCCTATCATGTGCATGGCAAAGGTTTTATGCGCAACCAGATCAGATTGATGATGGGGCAGTTGCTTCGCCTTGGCCGCGGAGAAATTAGTTTGGAAGACATTCAAAATTCATTATCTCATCCAGATGAAGTGCCGTTGGATTGTATCGCACCTCCATCTGGCCTGATACTGAACAAAATAAATATCGAGCCTTAAAAGGGCTCAAAACCCATGGATTATTTTATATTTAAAATATGCTAACAGATTCTAACAAAGTGCAACAAACGCTATGGGGCCACCCGAAGGGATTGTATGTTTTATTTTTCACGGAGCTTTGGGAGCGCTTTTCATTTTATGGAATGCGGGCCATTTTGGTGCTTTATCTCACGGCTCAGGGCGACAGACTCAATCCCGGATTGGGATGGGATAATTTGTCTGCCCTTCAACTTTATGGCTGGTACACATTTTTAGTTTATGCCTTATCCGTTCCAGGAGGGCTGATAGCCGATCGTTTGATCGGGCAAAAAAAGGCGGTGATGTACGGTGGGGCACTGCTCTGCGCCGGCCACTTAATTCTCGCTTTCGACTCGCTTTGGGCTTTTTATTCCGGTTTGGCACTGATCGTCTTGGGTGTTGGCGCGCTCAAACCAAATATCTCAACGATGGTTGGGGGATTATATCGACAAGGAGATGCCAGGCGAGATACAGCCTTTACGATTTTTTATGTTGGCATCAATATCGGCGCATTTTGTGCTCCTTTGGTGGTCGGCTATGTCGGTGAGGTGATTAATTGGCATTATGGTTTTGGACTGGCGGGCATCGGCATGGCGATCGGGCAAATGGTATATATCTATGGACAACGTTACCTCAAAGGGGTTGGCGAGTTTGTGCCGGTACAAAAAGCATCTAAAAACCATGAAAAAACAAAGCTTTCCAAGATAGAAAAAGACCGTATGATCGTGTTGCTGCTGTCTTTTATTATTGTTATAATTTTCTGGGGGGCCTATGAGCAGGCAGGAGGGTTGATGAACCTATATGCCAAGGAAAAAATTGATCGATTGATGTGGGGTTTTGAAATTCCTGCAAGTTTTCTTCAAGCACTGTCTGCTCTGTATGTTGTTATTCTCGGTGGACCCATTGCCTGGTTTTGGGTGCGCTGGACTAAAAAAGGATTTGAATCTTCCTCATTGTTTAAAATGGGTGTTGGCACGATCATCACAGGGTTTGGGTTTTTGCTGCTTGCTGGTGCAGCTATGGAAACACTCGAATCTGTCACAGGAAAAGCCTCTATTTATTGGATGTTCGGCGCTTATTTTTTACATGTCGTTGGTGAGTTGAGCATTTCTCCGGTTGCGCTTTCTTTTATCACAAAAATGGCTCCGGCGAGGCATGTGTCTTTTATGATGGGAGCCTATTTTTTCGCAACCAGTTTAGGAAATAAATTGGCTGGGCTGGTTGGCGAAGCGGCGCAAAGTGCGGGTGAGTTGACTATCTTTTTGGGTGTATTCGGCTTTTGCGTAGGCTTTGGGTTGCTGCTGCTAGTTTTTGTAAAAAGGCTTAAAAAGTTAACCCATGGTGCTGATGATGTGCAGAATATCTCGCCTATTACAGAACCGGGATAATCATTAAAAGCCTCTAATTTCCATGGAAATTAGAGGCTTTTAATGATTATGTTATTTCCATAAAAATTAATATAAAATTGGTTGTTTGATAATATTTGAATCAATTTATTATTAAATTATTAAGTATGTAATAAATAATTAGCTGTATTCGTATTTTATATATCGTTTATCAAAGGGAATACATATCTTTGCGCTTTAAATAATTAGGGAGAGGAATCCCTCCATTAAAAATTGAATCATGAAGATAGGGCTAGTAGCACACGATAATAGAAAAGAAGATTTGATCCAGTGGATCGAATACAATGCAAAATTATTTGCGCATCATGAACTGATCTGCACAGGTACCACCGGAAGGATGGTAATTGAGGCGTTAGATCACAAGTTGGTTTCACCAATACACGTTCGGAGGTTAAAGTCCGGGCCTTTGGGAGGTGATCAGGAATTGGGAGCTCTGATTTGCAATGATGAGATTGACATAATGATATTCTTATGGGATCCGATGAGCATGCAGCCTCATGATGTGGATGTGAAGGCTTTGCTAAGATTAGCCGTTTTATATAATATCCCGACTGCTTGCAACAGATCAACGGCCGATTTTATTATTTCATCCAAACTTTTTGGAGGGGAATATCACCGTATCAAAAAGGACTATTCGGAGTATATTCACCGCAAAGTGTAATTAATGGGGTATTCTAAAAAGCATTAAATACTGTAATTGTAACAGTTTCGTCAAATTGGGTAACAGCTCTTTAACAACAGCTTTCCTTCTGCTGGATTGAAGGACATTTTACCGAACCAAAACTGCAATAGACACAACAATCACCCTCGTTTGGGTGCAATACTTTTTTGCACTTTTCGCATTCATAAAAGAATTGACAAGCATCAGTTGGCATATCTTCTACTTTTTTATGTCCACAGTTTGGACAAGTAATTTCTGATTTTAATTGGACTTCCATTAGTTTTCTTTTGTGTCGGTTACTTTATAGCCTGTTGAGTTAATTGCTTTCTCAATTTCCTTTTCGTTTGATTTGGTTCTGTCAAATTCAATGATGGCGTTTCCATTTTCGTAGGACGCTTTTGAGATTACAATTCCGTTGAGTTTATTTATTTCGTGGTTGACGTGTTCTGCACAACTCGCACAGGTCATTCCGCTGATTTTAAATTCTGTTGTTTTGATGTCCGATTTGTCCACTACGATGATTTGCTTTTCTGTGTTTGGGTAAAAAATTGCTGAATAGTATGGAAAAGCCATCATTACAATTGCAAAGACCGTTAAAATTCCCAAAAAAGTTTTTGACTGTATGAATTTAGGTTTCTCGTCCGTATCGCATTCACAGTCGATTTCTTTTCGAGGTTTTAGTTTTTGATACCAAGCAAATCCAAGAACTAAAATTGTCAGTCCGATTAAATGAGGTCTAAAAGGTTCTATCCAAGAAAAGGTTGAAGCAATTCCGCTTGTTCCTGCTATCAGAGCTAAAACAGACGTAATGCAGCATAATGACGCAGTAATTGCAGTTAGCAAACCTGCACCAATTAATTTGTTTTCACTTTTCATATCGCTTCTAAAATTTTGTTTTCATCAAGTATCTCAAAAAACGGATTTAGCATTTTTTCGTATTCAGCAGTTAGTGAGTAAAAAATTGTTTGAGCCTCTCTTTCTGTTTCTATAAGATTTCGGTCTTTCATTTTCCGCAAATGTTGGGAAATAGCAGAAATATTCATTCCGAGAATATCACTCAAATCACAAACACAAAGTCTTTTTTCCTCAAAGAGTAGGTAAAGTATTTTCAGTCGAACACTATTTCCGACTAATGAAAGTCCATTCGCCATGTAGTCGAACGATTCATTTAATTCCAGAACTGTGCCTTTGCAACGATTTATTTGTTCAATATCGGCTTGTTGTCTTATGCAAGAATTATTTTCCATAGCACAAAAATACATTTATTTATTATTTAAGAAAATACTTAAATACATAATTTTCAAGTAATGAATGTATGTGTCGAAAAAAACCGAAAGAACTAAGGCATGCAACCGGATTTTTCAGTTGTAATTATCAGCTAATGGCCAGTAACTTGATCCCTTAAAATGGATAGCGTACTTATTACTGAAAGAGGAGGACAGTTGCTTTAAGCAAATTCTGATTATGGAAATATTCTATGGAAAATTCACTAATTATCCATAGGGTTTTTATCTTTCAAGTTGAATCTAACGAATCACTGAATCATCGCAACTATGAAAAATAATAAATCACTTATCTACTTGATCGCCTTTGCGATTTTTTTTAGTGCTACCAGTTTCAAGCCACTTCGCAAGGATAAAAAGGGTGTAGGTGCGAAATCCCCAAAAGATGCCAAAGTACTGTTTGATGGCACACGTCAAATGCTCGACGATAATTGGACATATTGGGAGGGACCGCGATTTGCCGGTCAGCTGCCGATCAAGTGGGAAATAAGAAATAATCCTGTCGGAAAAGGCACTGTCGTAAACAGCAATGACGCAACAGCTGCTGGTGGAAAATATGGCACTGCAGATATTGTTACCAAAAAGAAGTACAAAGACTTCCGGCTTCATGTAGAATTTTTGATAGAGAAAGAAGGAGGTAATAGTGGAGTGTATCTGCAAAATCGCTATGAAATACAGGTTTTAGATGGAGATACTACCAAACACGGGATGGCAGCCGTGATCAATGAAACCCCATCGCCATACTATGCCTACAATGGAATTGGCAAATGGAATGCCTATGACATCCAATTTCGGGCGGCGAGATTTGAGGATGGGGAGTTGTCGGAAAAAGCTATGGTCACAGTTTATTTCAATGGAAAAAAGGTGCATTCAAATGTAGTTATCAATCAGGTATGGGGTGGGGCTAATTCTGGAATTGATGGTGGGAATGATGGTGGCAAAGGGATTACAGATACTCCTGGTGGATTAAAACTTCAGGCCGAAGGCCATGACGTTCTCTATAAAAATATTTGGATCAAGGAATTAAACCTGACATCTGCCGATACTGATTTTTAGATTAGAGAATCATGGATTTTGGAGTTGTTTATTTTTTTGAATCAAATTTGAAAAGGGATAAGCCAGTTGCGACTTGCTTTACAATTCAGCGGTTATTATTATTATATTCAAAATCAGAACTAACTATTCTTTGTAGCCTGCTATAAATTACTCTCTATGAAACCTCCTTACAAGATTACCCGCGCAACGATCATTTTGTTACTTTTCATTGGTATAACTATCAATAGTTATACTCAAGACAAAAGCGACGTGCTGCACATGCTCAATGGTGAAACCAAGTCGGGCAAGGTAGTCGGTATAAGCGATGATGTAGTCAAGTTTAAATATACAGGTGAAGATCTGGAGTATGAGATCAAGAGACCAGAGATAGAAAAGATCGTATTTGCCAGTGGTCGCACAGAGATAATCACCGAGGCTCAAAGTGTTGCTGCCACGCCAGCCGCTTCAGCTGCAGATCGTAAAAACAAAATAGCCGTCCTGCCTTTTGACTATGTAACCAATGACCCATCGAATATGGCAGATGCTATGAAAACGCAAATTCAAGCCTACTGTGCAGGTTCATTTAGCAAACAAGCCGCTATCCTGACGGTGCAAGATCCTATGACGACCAATTCTTTGCTTGCCAAAAACAACATCACATCTGAGAATATAAAGGTAACTCCTCCAAAGGATCTTGCAGTGATGCTGGGTGTGGAATATGTGGTTTATGGATCCTTCAATGTAATGAACGAAGGTGCCACGACCTCGGGGTCTACCGTGACCACCTACAAGAACAAAGAAGAAAAGAATAATGATAATTCAAAAAGGGATACCAAGTCAAAAGGAACGGCCTTTACCTCAGGCAGCAGCAATACCTACATAGATTATGAAACCCACGTTGATATGACTATTTATGACGATCAGGGGAAAAACATATATTCTGATTCCAGGAGACCTTTCTTTGGAGATCCCGAAGGCTATAAGGGCAGCATCGACAACCATGTGAAGCATTCGCCCTTTGGCAGCAAACACAAGTAGAAAAAGCATTGAAAATCCATGACGAACTAAGATTGGAAGATTGTTATCTGATAAGTGGATTATTGCAGCAAGGAAGTAGCGGTTCCTGTCTTTTTTGGAAAATTACAGCATTTCTATTGCCATGGATATTTGTCTTTCAGAGGGTAGTTCCAATTAATACGAATGTAATGCAGGGAACAGAATTTCAAGCTGGTTATGAAATAATCTATACAATAATTGGAATTAATAATTTATGAAAAAACTCATACTTTCTGCACTTCTGATTTCATGGTTTTTTGGGGCTTTTGCACAAAATATAAGACCTAAAGTAGGGCTGGTCTTGAGCGGGGGCGGTGCCAAGGGCGTGGCACACATTGGAGTATTGAAAGCCATGGAAGAAGCCGGACTTACGCCTGATTATATCACAGGCACAAGTATGGGCAGTATTATTGGCGGACTCTATTCTATCGGATATTCGGCCGATGAACTGACAGAGATAGTGAATGATGCTAATTGGGACGATCTATTATCGAATAAGACACCACTTGATCAAGTGACGTTTGAGGAGAAGTTTTACTACGGGCGGTACCTCCTCGATTTTTATTATCAAAATAAGAAACTTCAATTTCCCAAAGGGATCATCGAGGGACAGGCGCTTATGGATTTATTTTCCAATCTGACACGTCCCATTCATGGCATTACCGACTTCAATGATTTTCCCATCCCCTTTGCATGCGTCGCAACCAACATCGTGACAGGCGAGCCGGTGGTGCTCAACAAAGGATCACTAGCCATGTCGATGCGTGCCAGCATGGCCATACCATCCATTTTCACCCCTGTCAGGATCAATGATCAGTTGCTGGTAGACGGTGGGCTGGTTCGTAACGTGCCCGTGCCGGAAGTTGAAGCCATGGGGGCAGATATCATCATCGGCGTGTTTGTCAGCTCAGATTTGGATCCTGAAGACAAATTGAATTC
>JAUHYU010000077.1 GCA_030426345.1 Bacteroidia bacterium | reverse complement strand
AATTCCACTCGCAATGGCCGCTTCTTCAAAATCTAGATGTCCATAATTTCGAAATAGAAAATTTGCCTGATGGTCATTCCCTTGAAATAAATCCAGATCACCATCATGATCGTAGTCAAAAACAGTGAGCCCCATGCACTTCGAATCAGGATAGTAAAATCCCAAATCCTTAGTGATTTCCTCGAATGTCCCATCTGGTTTTTGTTTGTAAAAAAGCGAAGCCTGACCTTTGTATTCTGACGGGTGAGGCATCATATTGGGCATAGTGAGTGAGACATATTCCGGGTCAAATGCCAAGAAATTTCCTACCATCATATCCATCCGTTCGTCCCCGTTTATATCCCAAAAAGCCACACCAACACTCCATTTTTCAAATCCATTTAGTTTTGTTGGCCCAATTAATCCCAACTCCTTGGCAATATCCGTAAACGTTCCATTTCCATCATTTCTATAAAAAACATTTGGTCCATAATTCAATAAATAAATATCCTGATCTCCGTCTCCGTCGTAGTCAATAACTCCAGCAGCCATGCTCCAATGCCGATCATCCACACCCGTCAACTTTGCTTCTTCTGTAAATGTGCCATCCCCATTATTTCTATATAATTCATTTGCCGTATTTGAATATACCTTCCCAGCCTTGTCACTGATTCCTTCCAAAAAAGTACCATTAAGCATATAAATATCCATGAATCCATCTTGATTATAATCCAAAATAGAAATGCCCGAACCGCTGCTTTCCAGGATGTTTTCATACGTATCATCCCCGAAAGTATATTTGAAAGTGATGCCCGCTTTCTGTGTCACGTCAGTCATGGAAAAATGATGCTTTTGAGCAATCAAATTTTCACAGTAATACACAGATATGATCAATAGACTGATTTTGATATAATAATTCATATTTAATTGAATACGCATTTGTAGTATATCTTCGTCAAAAATAGAAAACTATTTGTTCCGTTCAGTCGATTCAATGGCAATTGATATTTCTATTATAAAAATCAACTGTAGATTTATTGCATTGCATTAAGAAAAATGATACCATGGAATAAATTAGCTTAAATATTATACCTTAATGAACCTTACCCCACCGCTTTTCTCGATATCACATCCATGGATCTTGGGCATATTATTTCTCTTTTGTTCTTATGGATGCAATAAATCAAATCCTGAATATGAAAGCTGGGAAGTATATAGCGGCGATCAAAAAGGCACCAAATATTCTTCCTTGGATCAGATCAATAAGCGCAATGTCCAAAACCTAAAACTGGCCTGGACGTACCGTACTGGGGATATGCGAACATCGCCGCGAACTACTATCGAATGCAATCCCATCGTGGTTGGGCGTACCATGTTTCTCACTACACCAGGCCTCAAACTAGTTGCTCTCAATGCCGCCTCAGGGGAAGAGATATGGGAATTTGACCCTTATGATGGGAAAAGTGCCCGTGGCGTGAATAGAGGTGTCACACATTGGAGTGACGGCATGGAAAACAGACTGTTTTACGTGGCGGAATCGTCTTTAATCTGCATTGATCCGAGCAATGGAAAATTAATAGAATCTTTTGGCCAGTCTGGGAAAATCAATCTATATGAAGGTTTAGGAAGAGATGTGAATAACACCTGGGTGACTGCTGCCACACCCGGTATTATTTATAAAGAATTGATCATCCTAGGAACAACACTCAGCGAAGGCCCTGCTCCTGCAGCACCTGGACACATTCGTGCCTACAATGTGAAAACGGGTGAAATGACATGGATTTTCCATACTATTCCTCAGCCAGGGGAATTTGGATATGATACTTGGCCCGAAGACGCCTGGCAAAAAACTGGAGGAACAAATTCTTGGGGAGGGTTTACTCTGGATGAAGAAAGAGGAATGGTATTTTGCGGAACTGGTTCACCGACATATGACCATTGGGGCGGTGATCGTATAGGCCAGAATTTATTTGGCAATTGTGTACTGGCTTTGAATGCCTCTACAGGAAAGCGTATTTGGCACTATCAAGTGGTGCACCATGACATCTGGGATTATGATATTCCTTGTCAGCCAAATTTAGTGACTGTAAAAATCGACGGAAAGGAAATTGATGCCGTGGCACAACCAACCAAAATGGGCCATTTATTCGTCCTTGATAGGGAAACAGGAGAACCTATTTTCCCTGTAGAGGAAAGACCTGTTCCTCAATCAGATATTCCTGGGGAAGTAACTTGGCCTACGCAGCCTTATCCACAAAAGTCTCTTGTTTATGCCAATCAAACATTTACCAAAGAAGAGGTCACAGATCTAAATCCAGAAGCAACAAAAGATATTTGGAAGAAAGTTAAAGAAATGAGATTGGGAAGTATTTTCATCCCTCCGAGCATGGAAGGCTCCATCACTTTGCCTCAATTTAACGGAGGAACAGACTGGGGAGGAGCGGCATTCGACCCTGCAAGCAATATCCTTTATGTAAACTGCAGCAATGAACCAGAATGGATTTCGATGCGCGAATCTACACCTGAAAACAACATATCACAATACAATTTTGGCCAGCTACTTTTTCAAAGCAACTGCTCTGTTTGTCATGGATTTTCCAATCCCAAATTTCCTGGATCCCCGTCATTAAACCATCTAAAATCCATTAAAACGGGCCAACCCAAGGAATATGTCTCTGACTTACTACAATATGGTAGAGGCCAAATGCCAAGATTTACTTCTCTATCAGAAGATGAGAAAAATGCGCTGATTGCATTCCTTTGGGAGGAAGGAAAAGATGTACAATTGGATTTGGAAAAGCTCGATCTGAATGTCACCAATCAGATTCCTTTTGTAGCCACAGGACACCGCCCTCTAAAAGATCCGGAAGGTTTCCCAGCCAACAAACGCCCTTGGGCTACACTCACAGCCATTGATCTGAACAAAGCAAAAATAAGGTGGCAAATTCCATTGGGCACTTATCCAGACTTAGAGAAAAGAGGCCTCCCTCCTACAGGGACTTTCAACATGGGTGGCCCGGTGGTAACAGCTGGTAGGCTTGTCTTTATTGGGGCTACGATGGACGAACGGTTCCGAGCATTTGACAAAGAAACGGGCAAACAACTTTGGGAATATCAGATGGAAGCCGGAGGGTATGCTACTCCTGCCACATATTCAGTAGATGGAAAACAATTTGTAGTGATCGCTGGAGGAGGTGGCGGCAAGCCGGGAACTAGACCTGGCGATGCTTACTACTGCTTCACCTTGCCTTGATGTAATAAAAAGAAATTTTTAGAAGATAATATGTCATTTTTCCATGATTACTTTAGACGCATTTTCTGTATTAAACAATACAACAAATTGCAGAGCTATGACTATAAAATCATTTTGTAATATGCCGCCAAAGAGTCAGATGGATCACCTGAAACAAACAGCAACTTTAGTTCATAAAATCATCAAAGGAAATTTGGTGATTTCCTTATACTGGAGCAAGGATTTTATTTATGAAGTCCTTAGTTCTAAAAACAATCAAAACGAAATCGAGATCAAATGCTATGACCGCTTCAAGTATGTATTTTCTTAAAATCCTTATTCTATTACTTTTTATGGATGATCCAAACTGTTTAAAACCACAAGTCCTTGGTTTGACAAAAGTTCAAAATTCATTCTAATTACCATAACCCGACAAGTCCTCTCTCGTTACAACGAATTTAACTTTTTACAACGAGAAGAATGCAAAACGAAACATCAATAGAATCAGTTATTACACGGGAATTGCTAGATAATTCCATGGATTATACACAGTATTTCAATCTGGTAAAGGACTTATTAGAGGAAGGTAAGACGACGGGAACCAATCAAAACGAAGCGTATCTCAAGCATGCGAAGCTAAATCTTCAAAGAATGAAAAGGGTGTACAAAACCACAGCGATCTCTGAACAGCTAGAAAACACCCTAAAATCCATGAAAAAAGGAATGATTTGGGTGGTTCTTACTGAAGGTTGGTGTGGAGATGCCGCACAAAATCTTCCTGCAATAGCACGTTTCGCTGAAACTTCGTCCGCCATAGGTTTGAAAATTTTGCTTCGCGATGAAAATCCACAAATCATGAATGCTTACCTCACCAATGGCAATAAGGCAATTCCTAAATTAATTGCGTTGGATTCTGACACCCTCGAAGAATTATTCGTGTGGGGGCCTAGGCCTGCAAAATTCCAGCAAATGGTGACGGCTCATAAACACAACCCAACCTCTTCTAATGAGGAATTTAACGAAAACCTCCACAAACAATATACGTTGGATAAAACCACTAGTCTGCAAAAAGAAATTGATGGCCTGCTGACTAACTTCGCCTAAGATTTACCTTTTTTTCTTTACTCTTTGCCAAGGATAATATTCCATGATGTTTATCCAAATGAGGTCGTTGTTTAGCGATATATTTTTAAATTTACGCTAACTATTAAACCGTTTTTTAACCTAAATAAACAATAATTATGAAGAGTAAAGGGAAATCAATTAGCCGAAGAAAATTTATCGGGGGTACTATGGCAGCTGTAGCCGGAGTATCCATCGTTCCAAGGCATGTCCTCGGTGGTGTTGGGTACAAAGCCCCAAGCGACACGCTGAACATTGCCGGAGTGGGTATTGGAGGCAAAGGTTTCACTGATCTGAAAAACATGGCATCTGAGAATATTGTGGCGCTATGCGATGTAGATTGGAAATATGCGCAGCGTACTTTTGACGCATTTCCTAACGCAAAGAAATTCTGGGATTGGAGAGAGATGTTTGACAAGATGGGCAACGACATCGATGCTGTCGCCATTGCCACTGCAGACCATACACATGCAATCGTTGCGGCCAATGCAATTATGATGGGAAAACACACATATGTTCAAAAACCTTTGACTCACAGTGTGTACGAATCGCGATTACTCACCAAGCTAGCTGCCAAATACAAAGTAGCGACTCAAATGGGAAACCAAGGAGCCTCAGGTGATGGTGTAGCCGAAACTTGTGAATTGATTTGGGGAGGAGCCATTGGTGAGGTGACGAAAGTAGAATCGTTTACTGACCGTCCCATCTGGCCACAAGGGCTTAACACCCCCGAAAGAGGTGATTGGGTTCCTGAAACTTTGAATTGGGATCTTTTTACCGGTCCGGCAAAAATGGTTCCTTTTAGTAATGTATATCATCCATGGAACTGGAGGGGTTGGTGGAACTATGGAACCGGTGCCCTAGGCGATATGGCCTGTCATATTTTACACCCTGTATTTGAGAGTTTAAAACTTGGCTACCCAACAAAAGTACAAGGTAGTTCTTCATTACTTTTAAGAGATTGTGCTCCGACTTCACAAGCTGTCAAACTCACATTCCCGGAAAGGGCAAAAGTAGGCAAGGCAAAAATGCCTGAAGTAGAAGTATCTTGGTTTGACGGTGGAATCAAACCAATGCTCCCGGACAATTGGCCAGCCGGAAAAAATCCAAACAAGAGTGGTGGAGGCTCATTCATCTATGGCACCAAAGACATCTTACATGTGGGATGCTACGGGAGAGATCCTGAGCTACTTTCGGGAAACAAACCAAAGGTTGCCAAAACCGAAAGAAGAATAGAGCTTGGTCATTATGGCGACTGGATTCGCGCATGCAAAGAAAGTCCGGAAAGCAGAATTCCCTCTACTTCCGATTTCGCAGAAGCAGGACCATTCAATGAAATGGTAGTGATGGGCGTATTGGCGGTCAGATTGCAAGCCCTCAACAAAGTTTTGGAATGGGACGGTGAGAATATGGAATTTACCAACATTGCCGACAATGAAGAAATAAAAACGGTAATCAAGGATAATTTTAGTATGGAAGATGGGGATCCCCAATTCAAAAAAGATTGGACTGATCCTATCAATGCCAAGGCATTTTCCAAAGAGTTGGTAAAACATACTTATCGAGATGGTTGGTCTTTACCGGATATGCCGGCTTAGTCAATCCTAACAAAATCAAATCTAATGAAGTAATGGCTCGATGGGGTCATTACTTTTTTTAACTAATAAATACCATTTAAAATCCATGAAAATAATGAAGAAAATCAGTTTAGTGCTTTTGATGATAATAGCATTTTCTATCACTTTACAGGCCAAGAAAAACAAAGACAACCAGCTTTCGAAAAAAGAAAAAAAGCGTGGATGGGTATTGCTTTTTGACGGGGAATCATTGGAGAATTTTAAAGGATACAACAAACAGTCAGTGCCCGCAAAATGGATAATAGAAGATAGTTCCATAAAATTTGACGCTTCCAAAAAAGAAGGTGGTGGAGACATTATCACTAAAAATAAATATGAAAATTTTGAACTGACCCTAGAATGGAAAATCTCTGAGGGAGGCAATAGCGGGATATTTATCCTTGGGCAGGAAGTCGCCGGGGATCCCATTTACAAGACCGCGCCGGAGATGCAGGTCTTAGACAATGAAAGGCATCCTGATGCTAAAAAAGGAAAAAATGGCAACCGCAAAGCAGGTTCGCTTTATGACCTGATCCCTGCCAATCCACAAAACGCTAAACCTGCCGGGGAGTGGAATAAAATAGTGATCAAGGTAGACAATGGAAAAGTGACGCATTTCCAGAATGGAAAGAAAGTCGTGGAATATGAGCCGTGGTCTGACGCATGGAAAGTGATGGTAAAAGACAGTAAATTCAAAGATTGGCAGGGGTTTGTCAATCTCGCCAAAAAAGGGCATATAGGCCTCCAGGATCATGGAGATGATGTTTGGTATAAAAATATCAAGATCAAAGAGTTGTAAAACCAATTCAATAAAAAAGAGTGACACTTGTCGCTCTTTTTTATTTCAGGCCATCGATAAACCGTTTGCATTATGCCATCGGGATTTTTTATTGTGGAAAATACACCACACCATGAAAAACCTTCTACATAAATCCATTGAGCAGAACCTGGCAAGGCCTATCCTAAAAATCAGGATTTTCATCTAAAAAAGTGCTCAAATTCCATGAAATCAAATTTTCATTCCCCAAACAATCATTCTTTCCTTTTTATACAGCAGTGATAAAAACTTCTGGCAAGGTATTCCCTTAAAGAAGGTAAAGATTAACAACTGTATAAAACGAAGAAATGGAAAGTCCAAAAAATGTAATTTCGAAATTTGATTTACCTTATCTCCCCTACAATATGGATGCTTTGGAGCCTAATATAAGCAAACAAACTATGGAGGTACACTATAACAAACACCACAAGGGATATGTCGAAAAGTTGAACAAAGAGTTAGAAGATTCACATTTAGAAGGTATATCAATAGAAGATTTGCTGAAGGATGTTATGTCCTATAGCCAAACCATTCGCAACAATGCTGGTGGACATTACAACCATACTTTGTTTTGGAGAATGCTCTCACCGGAGAGAATAGAACCATATGGAAAATTGCTAAACCAGATAGAGGCGGCTTTTGAATCTTTTGAATCATTCCAAAAACAGTTTAAAAAAGTAGCGACATCCCACTTTGGATCGGGATGGGCATGGCTTGTCTTAAACGAGCAGAGTGTCTTAGAAATCGGATCTACCCCAAATCAGGACAATCCGCTGATGGATGTCTCTAGTTTTTCTGGGTTCCCACTTTTGGGATTGGATAGGTGGGAACATGCATTTTACCTAGATTATCAAAACCAAAAAGCGGATTATGTAGATGCCTTTTGGAACATCATCGACTGGACCGAAGTATCGAAAAGACATGAAGAATCCTTGCTTCAGTATAATATCTAAATCTTTCACTTAAACACAAAGACCATGAGTTCACATATGCTAAATATCAAGACAGACTCAAAACTCCAGATGTTTTATGTCAATGTAGAGGGAGGTTCCGCCTATATAAAATATGCCCAGCCACAGGACAATGTATTGGATATTAAGGAGACTTTTGTGCCTGAGCCTTCGCGAGACAAGGGTGTTGCTACAGAGCTAGTCTCCTTTGCGATGGATTATGCAAAATCAAAAAATTATAAAGTGACCCCAACCTGTCCGTTCGTACAATCTTTTGTCGATGACAACCCGAGGTATAAAGACATGACCAATAAAATAAAAAAGAAGTAGTGGTATCAGAATTTTCTGATTATTTCAGCTTCAAAAAGCCTTCAAAATCCATGGATTTTGAAGGCTTTTTGTTGATTGGGTTGCTGTGAATCATGACAGTGCCTGATGATTTTTAGATGTTTCTGTTATTTTTTTAGAAATAGGACTAATTTCATTTTTTGAGCCATTTTAGCTAAATTTCGCAAAAGCTAATCGATATGCTACACAAAATTATTCCATGGATTTTAATGCCTTTTTTGGCCATTTCGTGTGGCCAAACGAATCAAAGCCATCAAACAACCATTACTAAATCAGCGCAAGATAAAATGATCGCAACAGAAAATTTCAATAAAAAAATAGACGGCAAGGACGTCTCACTCTATACCCTAAAAAACAAACATGGCATGGTGGCGCAAATCACGAATTACGGTGGAAAAATCGTATCGATCATCGTGCCCGACCGCCATAAAGATTTCGATGATGTAGTGACTGGATATGACAAAATTGATGACTATATAAATGGCGATAATTCCTTTGGCGCGCTCATAGGCAGGTATGGCAACAGGATCGCTAATGGCCAATTTGAGCTGGATGGAAAAACCTACACTTTGGCAAAAAACAATGGAGAAAACCACCTGCACGGAGGTTTGAAGAATTTCAGTAATGCCATGTGGGAGGTGATCTCTAATGAAACAAATGATCAAAAACTCACGCTTCACTACTTCAGCAAGGATGGCGAGGAAGGCTTTCCCGGAAATCTTGATGTGCGTGTCGTCTATTCCCTCACAGATAAAAACGAATTGGTCATCGACTATTATGCCACTACCGACAAGCCAACGATCGTCAACCTGACCAATCATGCTTATTTTAATCTAGCTGGAAAGGACTTTCCTCCCGTCTATGATCATGAATTGCAAATAATTGCCCAACAATTTGTGGCAACAAAACCGGATCTAATTCCATTGGGTGAATTTTGGGATGTGGCTGATACACCCATGGATTTTAGCAGCCTTTCGCCGATTGGAAAACACATCAACGACGACTATGAGCAGCTAAAATTTGGCGGAGGATATGATCAGAGTTTTGTACTGAATAATGACGATGGTAAATTAATTGAATATGCTACCGTAAAAGATCCCAAATCAGGGCGCATGATGATTTGCAGTACTACAGAGCCGGGCGTACAGTTGTACACGGCAAATCATTTTAGCGGCAAGCCGGGAAAACAAGGTGTCAAATATAATAAGCATAGTGCTTTTTGTCTGGAGACCCAGCATTACCCTAATTCGCCAAATCAGCCTAATTTTCCTAGTACAACCTTGACCCCGGATGATATGTACAAAACAACCACTATTTATAAATTCAGTACGTTTTAAAGTTTAATGGACAGACCAAAGATCAACCCGCCGTTGCGCACTATAGACTTGATTCTGGAGGGACTGGCCGGGCTGTGCATCGCTTATGTCATTTTCCAATTGATCGTAGAATTTCCGGGATTGGAGCAAAAAATTCCGACGCATTTTAATGGCGCTGGCGAGCCGGACAACTGGGGAAATAAACACTCGCTATTGATCCTCCCAATAGTTAATATCGCGATGTATGCTGGACTGACTGTGATGAACAGATATCCATACATTTTTACATTTTTAATTATCCCATTACGATCACAGAGCAAAATGTAATCAGGCAGTACCAACTTGCCAAGACTTTGGTAAGTGCAATAAAGTTTTCTGTCGCTGCTATGTTTCTTTACATCCAAATACAAACCATAAACGCCGCCAATGGATCGCACATGGGTTTGGGCAAGTTTTTTATAGTTGTTGTCATTGTAGGCTCCTTCGTTCCCATGATTATTTATTTTATCGCGGCATCGAAACATAAGTGAAGGTTACAATTTCCACATTAGTATATGGTTCGTTATACAGTATTTTGTGGTATTTTGGGAGCCAATACTACCAAAACAATCATTGAACTGAGATTTTGCGGAGTGCTGCAGATTAGATTCAGCGGGGAGAAAAAATCAATTGACTGTAGCCCCTTTATCAAACCAACAAGCCAGTTGATTAATCTCCTCCACACTGAGTTGGCCATTTTTGGATTTGGGGTTACCAAAGGTAACTTTATTGATGATTTCAGATTCATACATTCTGATATTCTCAATTTTATTGAAATCGGTGAATTCAGTCGAACTATTGTGACATGGTGAGATGGTACAGTTTGCTTTCAAGATGTGAGCAGTCCTATCATAAGAAGCAAGGTATGCTAGTTCATAAGTTTTAGCTGTTGTACATCCCATTTCGTCTCGAACAAAAAATTCATGTTTTCCAATTTCCAAGCCTTCAAATTCATTTGAATTTTGAAAATTGTTTTTCTCCAGTTTGTACTGATAGTCGCCAGTGCCACCAACAGCTATTACCTCGACTTTTCCAGACAAAGAATCACAATCTGGAAAGGTTCCAATAAACTGAGTTAATCTAATATCATCCTTTTCCTCAACTTCAGCCGCCCGGCTGGTAAGACACCCTTTCCCGTCTCGAACGGTAACAAGGTATTCTCCAGCCTCAAGGTTTTTAAATTCATTTTCAATTTGAAAGTCTCCATCATCGATTTTATACTGGTAACTTTTATCCCCTCCCTTGGCCATTACCAACAAAGCACCATCTGTTGATTTGCAATTCAATGCCTTTGTGCTGGATATGCTTTCTATCAACAATTCTTGCTCTTCGGATATATTCACAGTTTTGATTGATTCACATCCTAATTGATCTCTGACAGTCAAAGAATAATTACCTGCATCCAGTCCTTCAAAAAGTCCATTCAGTTGAAATTTACCTCGATCAATTCTATATCGATAATCTCCATGCCCCCCTGACGCGATGGCCCTGAAACTGCCATTACCTTGGCCACAGTTAACCAAAGATAGGATTTCAATACCGATAGAAAAGTCATGTCCACTTTCTAACGTTAGTTGAAGGTTGGATTTACAATTATTGTCATCTATGACAATTACGTTATAGTTCCCGCCATCCAATCCCTCAAATTCGCCTGTTGCCTGAAAGACAGTATCATCTATGCTGAACATTAGGTTCCCGCTACCGCCATCAGCAGCTACAGATATTTGTCCGGTTGCTCCTTCGCAATCACTGTTCACCAAATTATTTACCTTAATGATCGGGCCCGAAAAAGCACAATCCACTACGATTTCCTTAGAATCGCTGCATGAACATGCCAGCAAAAAGATAAAGGCTACGCTACCGTTAAACAAAATGCTAATCAGTCTATCATTTTTTATCAAAAAAGACCTATATGATGTAAGAAACAAACACCGCAATAATATTATAATCATGCCTTCGTAATTGTGCCTTTTTGATTCGAATAATTGAACCCGATCGTTTGTTCTTTGAAATAAAGAAAACCAACCATAGAATCCCCCAAGATGTTCTTTTAAGACTGGACTAATTAACATTAAACCCATTTATTGATCTAGCTGTTACACGACATTTAAGCAAGATTATGATTTAGTAAATCCCTAAAAAGGCAGGCGAAAAACTACTAGATCCTTTCGCCTTCGGTTCAGAATTATAGCCCTGTTTGAGCTTGGAAAAAGCCATTCGGGGAATTCTACCGATGGCTATCGCTTCCATCCATCATGCTAAGGTAGCTCTCAAAACGTGACATGGATATTTCACCCTTTTCTACCGCATCCATCACGGCACAGCCCGGTTCATGGGTATGGGTACAATTGTGGAATTTGCACTGACCAAACAGGTCGCGCATCTCAGGAAAAAAATGACTGATTTCTTCATTATAAATATCCATCAATCCCAGTTCCTTAATTCCCGGCGTGTCGATTACATTGGTATTTTCTGCAATTTCAAACATTTCTGCAAACGTCGTGGTGTGCGTTCCTTTGTTGGCGTAGGTGGAAACCTCGGCGGTTTTTTGGGCTATTTCAGGCGACAGAGTGTTTAGGATGGTGGACTTTCCAACCCCCGAATGCCCAGCCACAAGGCTTGTTTTGTTTTTGAGTTTTTGCAACAGAGAATCCATGTTTTTTCCATCAATTGCCGAAATAGTTATAAAATCTACACCTACGTTAGCATAGATGTCTTCAAGCAATTTGACATATTCTCGGGCGTCGTCGTCCCACATATCCGATTTGTTGATGACCAGCAAAGCAGGTATCCTAAAAGATTCGGCAGCGACCAAAAACCGATCGATAAACCCAAGAGAAGTTCGTGGAAAAGTGATGGTCGCTATAACTACTGCCAAATCGATATTGCTAGCAAGGATATGTCCAAAGGCCGTTTTGCGTGTCGATCTCCTAATCAGATAATTTTCTCTTGGTGCAATGGTGTGAATAATTCCCTGTCCATCATCCTCCAAATCCATGACCACCTGATCTCCAACCGCCACGGGATTGGTTACTTTCATGCCTTGGATTTTGAATTTTCCACGGACCCGTGATTTTATGATGTTGCCGTCTGGCGTTTTCACATCGTACCAGGAGCCAGTGGATTTTATGACCAAACCATTCATGGTTGTAAATATACGTTTAAAAAATCCTCGATGATTTTGGTAGCTCCGGTTTTAGAAAGCACATAATCTCTGCTAGCCTTTGATGCTCGTTGCATTTCATCTTCATTTTGCAATAAGTCGTCTATTGTCCTTCTACATTCCTCAGCATTTGCAACCTCAAAAGCTCCTTTAAGTGCCACCAAATCCATGGATTCTTGATACTTTTTATTGTCTTTTCCTTTGCCAAAGAGGACAGGCATCCCGAAGGTCGCTGCCTCTAACGTATTGTGCAATCCCTCTCCAAAAGCTCCTCCTATGTATGCCAAATCGCCATATTGATAGAGCGAAGAGAGCATCCCCACATTGTCTATAATCAATGTTTTGCATGGATTTTGGGTGCTTTTATAGGCAGAAAAAAGCTGATGGCCAGTAGTGATGCTGCTACATAATTTTTGAATTTTACTTTCCCCAACTTCGTGCGGCGCGATGATAAATTTCAACGGATAATTCGGATCGTTGATCATCGGCAACAACACTTCCATATCTTCCGGCCAACTGCTGCCAATGACCATGACTTTGTCCTTGCTACGAAAATGTTCTGCAACTTCAATCCTTTTTGGCGAACCGCAAATTTCCATTACCCGGTCAAATCGCGTATCTCCTGATATCGTCACGTTATTAAATCCATGGGAATTCAACAGCTTTTTAGAAATTTCATTTTGCACAAAGAAATGATCGAAGCAAGCCAGCATGCTTTTAAAAAATCTATCTCCTTGCTTAAAAAACTGCTGCTCTGGCCTGAAGATTGCCGATATGGAAAATGTAGGGATTTTCTGCTTTTGTAAAGCCGTGAGGTAATAAAACCAAAATTCATATTTTATGAAAATGGCCACATCCGGCTTTATCAATTCCACAAATCTTCTTGAAGTTTTTCTACCATCAAAAGGCAGATAACAAACGCAATCGGCCAATTCATAGTCCTTCTGTACCTCATAACCTGACGAAGAGAAAAAAGTAATGAAAATTCCATGGTTTGGATATTTCCGCTTTATGCCTTCTATCAAGGGCCTTCCCTGCTCAAATTCGCCAAGCGATGCACAATGAAACCAAATTCGCTTATCCTCTTTTGGAATATCTGCTATCATGGATTCCCAATGCTTTCTCCCCTGCGCCATCAGCTTTGCCTTTTTGTGAAAGGGGCTGATGACCCGAAGCAAAGCCGGGAATAAAAATAAAGCGATATCGTATAGCAGCCGTTTCAAAATCTTTTCTAATCCGGACAAAAATAAAAAACCCTCTGCAACGAGAGGGTTTTTTATTCAAAAATGATTTCAGTTCGAACTAATTGTTGGATAGATATTCCGCAACGCCATCTCTTGTGGCTTTCATAGACTCTTTTCCTTCTTCCCAGTTGGCTGGGCAAACCTCGCCATGCTCAGAAGTAAATTGCCAAGCATCTACCACCCGCAAAGTGTCGTGGATATTTCTTCCCAAAGGAAAATAGTTGATATATTCATGGCGTACGATTCCTTCCATATCAATCAAAAACGTTCCTCTAAACGCGATTGGAGCACCATCAAAAACAAGATTTCCACTTTCGTCATAATCCCAATCGCCACCCAGCACGCCATAATTTGCTGCAATGGTTTTAGCTGTATCAGCCACCAATGGGTAAGTTACACCTTCGATTCCACCTTTCTTCTTTGGAGTAAATAACCACGCAAGATGCGTTTCCTCTGTATCTGTTGACACGCCGATCACGGCCACATTCCTTTTCTCAAATTCAGGTAGCAATTCCTGAAAGGCCAAAATTTCCGTTGGGCAAACAAAAGTAAAATCCTTTGGATAGAAGAAAAGTACGATTTCCTGCTTACCTATTAAATTCTCCAATGAAAAATCCTCAACGATCTCATTTCCGTTGATCACTGCTGGTGCAGTAAATAATGGAGCTTTCTTTCCTACTAATGACATAATTTTTAAAATTTAATTGTTTGTATTACGATATATTAATTCCCTTTTTGGGATTGATTTTTTCACCTTTGATCTGGAGCTTAAAATCTGTAATATTAAAATTTTCAAATTGCTTTTTCTCCAAATAATTCATAAGAATCCCTTTTAGCTCCTCATCTTCATAATCCAAAATTTCATTGGTATTGGAAATATAAATATGGTTGTGATTGTCCGTTCTGGCATCGTAGCGCATGGTTCCCTGAGGTGTTGACACCTTATTGACCAACCGATTTTCCACAAAAGTTTCAAGGGTTTTATACACTGTCGCCAATGAAATGGAAGGATTCTGCTCCTTTAACAGATCATATATTTGCTCAGCCGTAGGATGTTTATCCGTGGCAATAATCGCCTGATACACAACAATCCGTTGGTGCGTTATTTTCAGCCCCTTCTCTGCTAGAGCCTTGGTTACAATATCTAAATTCTTGGATCCCAAATAATAATAGTTATTAACTAATAATTTTTATTATGCAATAATAGTTAGTCAAAAAGACTATTCCAAACAATCGGGCATCCATGTAATATTGTGGTAGGTATTATTTTGTTAACAGCACTATAAATGATGTACTTACGACCAAAATATTTCAAAAAGAAAATGTCAAACTCATTTAAACGGATCAAAAAAATATTGTTGTCCACGATATTGGCTGTTTTGTCAATGTCTTCCGTTTTTGCGCAAAATTCTGATTTTGATGCCTTTCTCAGAGCTGGCGCGGAGGATGCCAATAAACTTATCGGCAATTATCTGGAACCCATGATCGTGGGGTTTTCCTATGGTATGTCCAACTCTTGGTACAATACTGCCAAAACCCATGAATCATTTGGCTTTGACATAACAATTACTGGCAACTTAACCTCAGTTCCAACATCAAAGGAATTTTTCACCTTTAACCCTGCCAATTATAATAGCACCACTAGCACAGGATCAACCGATCAAATTCCCACCATCATGGGGCCAAAAACCGAAAATGGGTCAGAACTCTCCTTTGAATATCATGATGAAAATAGTGGAGAGACCATTCGCAACTCTTTCTCCCCGGTTGGCATCGGCATCAAAGAAGACTATGGGTATAACGTAGTGCCTTCTCCCATGGTTCAACTCAGTGTAGGTGTGATAAAAAATACAGACATCATTCTTCGGTACACCCCTGAAATTACAGCCGGAGACTTTAAGACCAGTGTTTTTGGACTTGGCATCAAGCATGATATTAAACAATGGATACCGGGTATGAAAAGAGTACCAATTGATATCTCTATCCTTGGAGCATTTAGTGGTATGGAAAATACTTTTGACATGAGCAACATGGAATTGGATGGTGAAAATCAGGAATCTGTTTTTGAGATTGATAACTGGACGGTTCAAGGAATTGTATCAAAAAGGTTTTCAATCCTCACTTTTTATGGCTCATTTGGGTACAGCAATGTTTCTTCGTCTATAAAAATGAAGGGGAGTTTTAAAATAGAAGACACTTCTGATTCCTCTGTTTCATATACTATAATGGATCCCATCGATAGGGAATATGAGGAAAAAACATGGCGTGCAACCGGTGGTTTGAGGTTGGCATTTGGTATTCTAACCTTGCATGGAGATTACACTTGGCAGGAGTATCCTATCGCTTCAGGTGGTATTGGGTTTAGTTTTAGGTAGAAATTTGCAAAAAACCTATTTATATCCATGTCCTCATTATGTAATAACTCTATCAAAAAATAAAGTTATTACATAATACAGTTGCATTGGCAAGTATCAAATAATGAAATGATCGCCTTCAGGATTTGCTAAATCTTATTACATTTGCGGTAAGTCGAAATTGTAAATAAATATTTATATAAACATACACCACATGGCATTTGATATTGATATGATTAAAGCTGTATATGCCCGCATGGAGCAAAGAATAGAAGCAGCCAAAAAAGTATTGAATAAACCCCTCACCCTGACAGAAAAAATACTGTATAATCATCTATTTGATCAAGCTTCTTTGGAAGCGTTTAAGCGAGGAGATTCATACGTCGATTTTGCTCCTGACAGGGTAGCCATGCAAGACGCAACTGCTCAAATGGCTTTGTTGCAATTCATGCAAGCAGGAAAACCTCAAGCCGCCGTCCCTAGTACAGTACATGCAGATCATTTGATCCTTGCCAAACTTGGAGCAAGCCAAGATCTTCAGGATTCCATAAACCGTAACAACGAAGTATTCAACTTTTTATCTTCGGTATCAAACAAATATGGCATTGGATTTTGGAAACCTGGTGCGGGAATCATCCATCAAGTTGTATTGGAAAATTATGCCTTCCCAGGAGGAATGATGATAGGAACGGATTCGCATACCGTAAATGCCGGTGGCCTTGGTATGGTGGCTATTGGTGTTGGTGGTGCAGATGCCGTAGATGTAATGGCCGGCATGCCATGGGAACTTAAGTATCCCAAATTGATTGGCATAAAACTTACAGGAAAACTTAACGGATGGACCTCTGCCAAAGATGTAATCCTAAAAGTAGCAGGAATTTTAACTGTAAAAGGTGGCACAGGATGTATTGTTGAATATTTCGGGGAAGGTGCTAAGTCACTTTCCTGCACAGGGAAAGGAACGATATGTAACATGGGGGCGGAAATTGGTGCCACCACATCAACTTTCGGTTATGATGAATCTATGGAACGGTATCTTAGAGCTACAAGAAGAGATGATGTAGCTGACGCCGCAAATGGTGTGGTTGAGCACCTCACAGCTGATGCGGAAGTATATGCGAATCCTGAAAAATATTTTGATCAAGTTATTGAAATTAATCTATCAGAACTCGAACCTCATCTCAACGGCCCATTTACTCCTGATCGTGCTACACCAATCTCAAAAATGGCTGAAGAGGCTAAGAAAAACGGTTGGCCTACAAAGATAGAAGTAGGATTAATTGGTTCTTGTACCAACTCCTCTTATGAGGATATTTCGCGATCTGCGTCACTTGCCACTCAAGCGATAGAAAAAAATCTTAAAACTAAATCCAAATTCACCATTACTCCAGGTTCAGAACAAGTGAGATATACTATCGAACGTGATGGATTTATTGACACTTTTGACAAAATTGGTGGCAGTGTTTTCGCAAATGCCTGCGGTCCCTGCATTGGCCAGTGGGATCGCCCAGGTGCTGACAAACAAGAAAAAAACACCATCGTTCATTCTTTCAATAGAAACTTTTCTAAAAGAGCTGATGGAAATCCAAACACTTTTGCCTTTGTAGGGTCTCCTGAATTAGTAACTGCTATGGCAATAGCAGGTGATTTAACTTTCAATCCTTTGAAAGACAAACTGGTCAATGAAAATGGAGAAGAAGTATCATTAGATCCCCCCACAGGATTTGAACTTCCTGAAAAAGGGTTTGACGTAGAGGATGCCGGGTATCAAGCCCCTGCCAAAGACGGTGCTGAGGTTTCATTAGTAGTCAACCCTGACTCTGAAAGATTGCAGTTACTTACTCCTTTCGAACCATGGGATGGTAAAAATTTGACTGGTCTGAAACTTTTGATAAAAGCAAAAGGAAAATGTACCACCGATCATATTTCGATGGCCGGCCCATGGCTACGATATCGGGGACATCTTGATAATATATCGAACAATATGCTCATTGGGGCTATCAATTTCTTCAATGAAGCAACTGACACTGTAAAAAACCAGTTAACCGGAGCTTATGATAGTGTTCCAAAAGTACAAAGAGATTATAAAGCGCATGGAATTGGCACCATTGTAGTTGGGGATCACAACTATGGAGAGGGAAGCTCAAGGGAACATGCAGCCATGGAGCCACGGTATCTGGGTGTAAAAGTAGTACTCGTCAAATCCTTTGCAAGAATCCATGAAACGAACCTTAAGAAACAAGGCATGCTAGGTTTGACATTTGATAAGGAATCTGATTATGACAAAGTGCTGGAAAATGATACAATTGACATTATTGATTTGGAAAACTTTGCTCCAGAGAAACCATTGACCATTGTTTTAAATCATGAGGATGGCTCGCAGGATACGGTTAAAGTAAATCACACTTATAATGAAAACCAAATAGAATGGTTCAAGGCTGGATCAGCTCTTAATTTGATCAAGCAACAGCAATAGACTAGCTGTTGGTGCGCATTAGTAAGGAGAAGTTATTCATCGCACTTCTAATTTCTTTGATTTGTTAAATTTTTTATTGGTATATCAATATAAATTGTGGTAATTTTGAGTAATCAATAGGTAAGTTTGTATAAATCTTTGTTGAATATTCTCTCCATGAAAACACAGAAAATTGCTAACTGGGGAAATTACCCGAACGTAGAATCAAATATACATTCGTCAGAATATATTGATGAAGTAATCCAAACAGTAAAAAATTCCGATCAAATAACTCCTCGGGGCAATGGAAGGAGTTACGGGGATGCTTCACTTGGGGAAAATATTCTTTCTTGCTTGGAACTCAATAAAATTTTGGCATTTGATCCTAACAATGGAATTCTTCAGTGCCAAAGTGGAGTTCTACTTTCAGATATATTGGAATTTATTTTACCACATGGATACTTCTTACCTGTTACACCAGGGACAAAATTCATCACAGTTGGCGGGGCCATAGCTTCGGATGTACATGGCAAAAACCATCACGTGGATGGTTGTTTCTCAGAACATACCTTAAATTTCAATTTAATTGATTCTGAAGGAAATATTGTTAGTTGTTCCGCTCAAAATAATAAATCACTGTTTTATGAAACTGTTGGAGGAATGGGGCGGACGGGAGTAATAGTTGATGCCACAATCAAATTAAAGCCAATTGAAACCTCATTCATAAAATATGAATACCAAAAAGTCAAAAATCTTGACGACATGATGCTTTCCTTTGAAAATTGCCTTGATTGGACATATTCCGTAGCTTGGTTAGACGTATTGAAAGGGGGAAAAGATATGGGCAGAGGAATTCTTATGAAAGGAGAGCACGCAAAACTTTCAGAACTCAAGAGTACTAATCGCAAAAGGCCACTATTACCCCATTCGAATAAAGCTATCAATATGCCGTTCTTCCTTCCTTCTTTTGTTCTAAATGATTATACAGTAAAACTATTCAACTTTTTATATTACAATAAGCAGCTTGCACAACTGAAAAATGGGATAGTTCATTATGACACTTTTTTTTACCCTTTAGATTCAATATTAAATTGGAATAAGTGCTACGGTAAAAATGGTTTTACACAGTACCAATTTGTATTGCCAAAAAAAAATTCTCTAGATGGGTTGAAGGCATTTTTAAACAAACTTAGATCAAGTAAAAATTTCAGTAGTTTTCTCGTGGTGCTTAAGCTTTTTGGTAAAACGAACCCTAGTGCTCATTGGTCTTTTCCTATGGAAGGCTATACACTTGCTCTGGATATTAAGATTAAAGAAGGAATACAAGAATTAATAAAGGAATTTGATGATATAGTTTATAAGTTTGGAGGTAGGGTATATCTGTCGAAAGATGCTTTTTCTTCAAGAAAAATGTTTAACCTACCTGATAATTTAGCAGGCAAATTCACATCAGTGCAGATTAACAGGCTTAAGAAATAAATACACATGAACATTTTAATATTTGGGGCATCTTCTGATATATCGAAAGAATTGGCAAGACAATATGCCCAGCAAAATGATAATGTCACTTTATTAGGAACTGGCGTTCAAAGACTAGAACCGCTTAAACTTGATATTGAAATTAGAAATAAGGTAAAAGTAGATCTATTTGAATTCGATATTTTAAAATATAATAATTCCAACGAGAAAATTAAGAAATTGATCAATCAGTCAGATATCAGTATCATGCTAATAGGCTATTTAGGCAATCAAAATGAGGCTGATGAAAATGATGATGAGCTTGCACGAATCGTAAACCTTAATTACTTCAAAGTCATTGAAGTATTAAACTTAATTCAAAGAACATATGTAAGTAAACAAACCGGAATAATTGCTGGCGTTTCCTCCGTAGCTGGCGATCGTGGAAAACAGTCAAATTTCGCATATGGCAGTGCGAAAGCTGGATTAAGTGTTTATCTGGATGGTTTAAGAAACAGATTGTATCCAAAGGGCGTTCACGTTGTCACGATAAAGCCTGGTTTTATGGCTACAAAAATGACCAAAGACTTAAACCTACCTAAAATACTTACTGCGAGTCCTCAGAAAGCCGCCAAAACAATAATAAAAGCCATAGCAAAAAGAAAAAATAAAGTATTTGTAAATTGGATGTGGAAGTATATTATGATCATAATCAGAGCAATTCCTGAGCCAGTTTTTAAAAAAATGAAAATGTAATTTCAACTCTTTATAGTGCTTTGATTCTAAAACGCGCTAAGGATTGTAGGATATAAGAACTCTAAACATAATTCAATGGGCCTATTTAACATTTTAAAAAAGAACAAAAAAGCAAGAGACAAGAGCTACATAAAAAGCTTACTAGATGTTGCAAATATAGATGGTAAATTGGATGAGAATGAATTGAGTCAGATAGTAAAAATTGCTAAAAAATTCAATATTACTTTAGAAGAAGTCAATGAAATCCGCGATAATCTAGATGAAATCAAATTTATACCTCCTTCAGGTTATTGTGCAAAAGTTAAACTATTAGAAGACTTAGTAAAGATAATGATGTCTGATAAATCAATTGATGAAAGCGAAATCAAATTTTGCAAGGATTTTGCGTATAAACTAAATATAGCACCACAGATGGTTGATGATTTAATTCAAACACTTAATTCTTAATAAGGACATATGTTTTCATCGATTTAATTAATTGCTAATCAATATGTTGTTCCTGAATGAATGCACTATCAGGCTCTTGGAATTATTATGATGGCTATTTGAGGCCGACGTCATAGATCTACCAATTGCTTAACCAATGTTTTTTCACCACAAAAAAAATCGTTGCCAAGGTCAATAATGATTACTTTGTAAACTTTAAATAAAGTTCTTCAATAGTAGACAGATCACCCCATAAATATGAGCATTTTTGAATTTCATCAGTATTATCAAAGTGCGAACAGGTCAATATTTTTATCCATATCTCTGATTGTATTTTTGACATTAACCATATTTCAACTCAACAATGGCTACTTAGGAGGATACCTGTCTAACAAAAGCCTTACTGCAAAAGAATTAAAATCAACTCCTGATGAATTATATGATTGGAAGTTATCACAGGAAGCTCCATTCAAATATAGGGTGCTATTTAAATATATAATCTCAAGTGCTTACCGAGCTACAAATAGTACAAATTCTCATACTTTCTACTTGCTTTTGAAGTACTTCAACTTGTTTTTTTTAATCGCTTCCGCTGTTTCTTTTTTTTATCTCCTTTTCTTCTTATTCAAAAATATCAATTATGCCCTTTTAGGAGTGATATTTTACTTATCAAGTCCAGCTATTATTATGGCTTTTTCCCTGCCAGTCCATACAAGAGAAGATCACCTCGGTTTTACAATTTTAAATATTGGACTATATTCATTGTTTAAAAGAAAATGGGGGTGGTTCATAACCCTCTGTATTCTAGGCGTTATGGCTAGAGAAACTTTAATGATACTTCCGTTTGTATACCTATTTTTTATCAAACACAAGAGTTTTTCATTCCGCTTATTCATTTCTTCCATACCGTTCATCACCTTAGTATTTCTACGCATAACGCTTGGGTACGAATCATATGACGTAGGACTTGGTCTTAGATGGAATATGAACAATTTAGATCAAGTAATTGGTTTCTCTTTTATTACATTTTCATGGATGTGGGTGCCTTTTTTTTATAATTTCAAGTATACACTTACCAAGGGTAACACAACAACCATAACCATATCTAATGAAATGGATATTCTTATTAAATCAGCTCCATTTGTGTTGATTTTGGTGTTATTCACTACTTTTTTTGGGGGTATATTTAATGAAATCAGATTGATTTATATAATATATCCATGGGTTATTGTAAGTACATTATACTCTTTCAACACTATGAGAATTTTGAGAACTGCACGTCAGCTATGGAAATCAAAATATTTTACAATATTTTTAGTGACAGTTTTCTCAGTGTTGATATCTTTATTGTTCTATATCTTAAATAACAACTCTATTTTCCCTCCTTCTAAATTCCAAATACCAGTACAATCATGGGTTATTATTTCAATAGTTCAACTTTTCTTGTTCTGTGCATTTTTATATATTTTCATCTATCGTATTAAAAAAATCAATAATGAAACTACTCAAGAACCGCCATCTTGATATTATTGCCTACACTTTTGCAGCAATCATCATTTTCATTCCACTATTTGTAGTATTTCCTTATAGAATCAATATATTCCTTTCTTATGAAGGAGCATATAGACTATCAATAGGACAGATTCCCTACAGGGATTTTGGCTTGCCTATGGGATTTATGTATTGGGCAATTCCAGCTATAATGTTTAAAATATTTGGCCCTTTCATGTCAACTCTTATTAAGGCTCAGGTATTAGTAAATATCTTGGCATTTTTTTCATTTAGGTCAATATTAAAATCATTCAAAGTAGATGGAATTGCATTACTTATTGGCTGTATTTCATTCTCCTTTATATACTTATTTATTAATTTCTGGCCATGGTACAATAATACGGTATTCGTTTACGAATTAATCAGTCTGGCTTTTGTTTGCAAGGCTATTTTTCATGAAAATCGAAAATCGAAAATTTTACTCGCCCTATTATCTGGGGTTTTTGTTACCTTCTCCTTTTTTACAAAACAAGATGGAGGAGGACTAGCATTGTTACTAGTAACGACTCTGTTGCTAATTGACCAGCTATATCAAAGGAATTTCTTAATTCTTGGGTCCTACATTGTCGGGCTCATAATCCCAATTCTTTTATTATTTGTTCCTTTCTTAGATGATAACATTCTTTATTGGTTCAACTACGGACAGCCTCCACATTATTCTAGACTAAGTCTATATGATTTTCTGGCGGATATATTTTATGCATCAAAGTGGGAGAAGTTTTATCTTTTTTCAATCCTTTCCACATTCATATTTAATATTTTGAATCAAAAGAATCCATTTAAAGATAAGCGAAAAACCATTTATTTCTTCCTTACCTTGGGAATATTAGTACAAGCGTTAATTGTCCAAACTACCAGTTATATACCTCACGATGTAAATATTTATTTTCATTGTTTCGCACTCGCCTATTTGTTAAACATTCTTCATTTATCGAAAAAGTCCTATAATCCCATATTTGTGACTATCGTAGTTGTTCTTTTCTTTACTTGGTGGTCTTCAGATATATGGAAATATTCAAAAAAGATTATTACCAGAATAAATCCTGAAATTATCGAGCATAAAGAAAACGTAATTTCAAAACATAGCTGGTTCAAAGCAGAAGATACTGAAAACCAAAAACCAGTCAAATGGGTAAAGGCCCCGTTCAAATCGTTTGATAATGTAATGATGCCGGAATCTACAATTGAAGGCATCAAATATCTCAAAGACCTCCCTGCTTTAAAAAATCCTGAACAAAAAGTCGTGTTGAACATGTCTGAACTAACTCCATTGTATCATGAGAT
>JAUHYU010000076.1 GCA_030426345.1 Bacteroidia bacterium | reverse complement strand
CAGCTAAAATTGTGTGTATATTCTTCTTAGTGTAAGCCACAACCCATTTTAACCAAGGCCTACCGCTTCCCTCTTCCCGCAGGTTTTTTCCTTCCATTTCCTCTGGAGAATTTTGGTCGACCGCCACCTTTCAGGCTCCACTCAGGGCCTGCACCGAGTGATTCTGGAAGTTTTAGCCGCTGTACTTTGCGCTCGATCAGTTTTTCGATCCGGTCAAATTTGTACATATCATCCTCGTTTACGAGTGTGAGTGCCACCCCTTTGGTATCTGCCCGCGCTGTCCTGCCAATACGATGCACATAGTCTTCGCCATCGCCCGGCACGTCGTAGTTGATCACAAAGTTGATGTCTTTGATATCGATTCCCCGGCTCATTACATCCGTAGCTACCAATACCCGCGTTTGCTTGGCTCGAAATCTAAGCAGCACTTCCTCTCGCTCATTCTGCTCCAGATCCGACGAAATCCCTTCCACCTTATAGTCCTTGGATCTCAACCCTCTCACGATTTCATTGACTTTTTTCTTGGTAGACGTAAAAACCAAAATCGACTTCATCATCGGCTTGTCCGCAATCATCGAGTTGATTAAAGGAGTTTTCTGACTATCGTAAGTGAGGCAAGCTGCCTGCACCACCCCTGCCGCTGGCTTGGAAATAGCAATGCTGATTTCTTCTGGATCGATCAAAATTTTCCTCGCTAAATCACGGATCTTAGATGGCATTGTGGCGCTAAACATCAAAGTCTGACGCTTCTTTGGTAAAAAGTTGATGATCTTTTGAATATCGTCATGAAAACCCATGTCAAGCATCCTATCTGCTTCATCCAGGATCAGATGTTCCAAATGATCAAACTTAACGTAGCCCATGTTGAGGTGGGAAATCAATTTACCTGGAGTGGCCACAATTATTTCGGCACCTTTAGTCAGGGCTTTCTTCTGGGTTTCCCAATCCTGACCTTCTCCCCCACCATACACCGGCAGCGAAGTGACGTGCGTAAAATAAGAAAACCCTTCGATCTGCTGGTCGATTTGAATGGCCAATTCGCGTGTTGGCACGATGATCAATGTATTTATTTGATCTTGCTGATCGGTAAGTTTGTTGAGGATAGGCAACAAAAAAGCCGCCGTTTTCCCTGTGCCTGTCTGAGCACTGGCGATGATATCCTTTCCTGCGATAATTTTAGGAATGGCCTGTTCCTGAATTGGTGTAGCCTCGTCGAACCCCATGTAGGAAAGTGCTTCCATTACATGTTCGTTCATGTTGAATTCTGAAAATTTCATTTATTAGTATTTTACAAAAACAAACGCTAAATCCTTGTTTTTGCCTGTCTTTAATATGGATAGGGCTTTGTACTTTTCATGGATTTTCACCCCTTTTCAAGTCATTTAGTTATGCCTAACCCACAAAGCTATGAAATGATCCCATTTATAAAATTATATTTATCGAATAATAATTGTAGAAAATATAGTTATAATATTATTTCAAGCCATACTCACAACCCTTTCTATCAATGTCTGTCCCGTCTATCTCAGTAATTCTTCCTTTTTATAATGCAGAGAAAACTTTAAAGTCTGCCTTGCAAAGTATCTCTGAGCAAACATTTCGGGATTTTGAATGCCTGCTTATCAATAATAATTCAACAGACCTAAGTGTGGAAATAGCACAGAAATTTTGTAATGAAGATTCCCGGTTTTCAATTTTGCACGAGGCAAAACAAGGTGTTGTGCATGCCCACAACAAAGGCTTGTCTGCTGCTAAAGGGAAATATTTAATTCGAATGGATGCTGATGATTGGAGTTTTCCCAATCGACTCCAAATGCAGTTCGATTTTATGGAAAAACATCCTGAGGTAGATGTCATTGCAGGGTTGGCAGAATATGTGGCTCACAGACCAGACACTGACGGGTTCGCAAGATATGTGCGTTGGTCGAACCAAATTGTAAGCGAACGTGATATTTGCCTAAAACAATTTGTAGAATCACCCATCATCAACCCCACAGTGATGTGGAGAAAGAATATTTCCTTGATTCATGGTTCTTATCAGGAAGGTCCTTTTCCGGAAGACTATGAGCTCTGGCTCCGTTGGCTCGAAAAAGGGGTTAAATTCCATAAAATCAATGAGCCTGTGATACGATGGCACGATTCTGATAGCAGGTTGACGAGAACACATAGCAAGTATAGTGATGAGGCATTCTTCAAAATCAAGACATTATATCTGGCAAAATGGCTTCAAACACATAACCAGTTCCACCCCAAAGTGATGGTGTGGGGAGCCAGTAGCATCTCCAGAAAGCGTGCAAAACTATTGAAAATCCATGGAATTGAGATTGCCGGATATATCGACATTTCGCGAAAGCGAAAGCTGGACGCTGAGATTATTCATTATGAAAATATACCTTTACCTGATGAGGTCTTTGTGCTGGTGTATCTGAAGGAAGAAAAAATGCGTTCAGAAACCATGAAATTTCTAGAGAAAAAAGGATTTGAGGAAGGGATAAATTATTTGCTCGTTTCGTAAAAACGAGCCCTTATAAAGCCCTCTAAATCCATGAAACCAGAAAGTAAAATTTGCACTGTCCCATTTCATGGTGTCAGGATTTAAGTTAAATTTATATAATAAACCAACAATTAAGCCATGAAAACACTTTCTGTATTTTCCATCTCGACAATCATCATATTTTCCATGACGCTATGCGGTCCGAAAAAAACGGATTCCAACGCCGAAAAAGGAACTGACAAAGAAAAATCCATCTCCTACAGCTTGGAGAAAACTTGGGCAACTGATTCTTTATTCAAAACCCCGGAATCTGTTATCTATGATGATAGTCGCGACGTTTTGTATGTTGCTAATGTCAATGAAAATCCATGGGAAAAAGATGACAATGGGTTTATTTCAAAGCTATCTACGTCAGGTGAAATCCTCGAATTGGACTGGGTATCCGGTTTTAGCGGTCCAAAAGGAATGGCCATTGTGGACAATATCTTATATGTTGCAGACCTTGATGAAATCGGATTGATTGACATAGAAAAAGGGGAATTGATAGAGAAAGTAAAAGTAGAAGGCGCTTCTGGACTCAATGATATAACGCCGGATGAGAACGGTGGGATTTTCATTTCTGATTCCAATGGCGGTAAAATTTTTCAATATGCCAATGGTACAGTGACTGTATTTAATGAAGATGCTCCAGGCAGGCCAAATGGCGTATTCGTGGATCAAGGGAAACTTTTGGTAGCTTTTTCCGGAGCATCTGAATTTGTGGGCTATGACCTAACATCAAAAGAAAAAACCAACATCGCAACTGGCATAGGTGCCGGTGATGGCATCACTCCAACGAATGAAACAGGTACTTATTTAGTGTCAGATTGGAACGGAGAAATCTTCGTTATAACCCCTGACGGAAATAAAAAATCTCTACTGAACACCAAAGACCAAAAGATAAACACTGCTGATATCTGGACAATTCCTAAAATGGACCTAGTGCTGGTTCCTACCTTTTTCGACAATCGGGTGGTGGCCTATAAGCTGGTAAAGGGGTAGAAAAGCATCTAAAACCCATATCATAAAAAAAGCCGCTGATTTGGATCAGCGGCTTTTTTTATGACATTTTTTATTTTCCCTATAAATGGATCACCTCGCCGTAAGCATCTGCTGCAGCTTCCATCACAGCCTCTGACATGGTCGGATGCGGATGGACGGATTTGATGATCTCGTGGCCTGTGGTTTCCAACTTTCTTGCTGTCACTACTTCAGCGATCATTTCAGTAACGTTGGCACCGATCATGTGTGCGCCCAGCCATTCGCCATATTTGGCATCAAAGATCACTTTTACAAAGCCATCTTTTGCTCCGGCAGCACTTGCTTTCCCGGAAGCTGAGAATGGAAATTTCCCTACTTTAATATCATAACCTGCTTCCTTCGCAGCCTTTTCGGTATAACCAACAGAGGCAATCTCCGGGCTGCAATAGGTACATCCGGGGATATTGTTGTAGTCCAAAGGTTCTGGATTTTGTCCCGCTATTTTTTCCACACAAATGATCCCTTCGGCGGAAGCTACATGCGCCAAGGCCTGACCTTTGACGATATCTCCAATAGCGTAAATGCCCGGGATATTTGTTTTATAATAATCATCAACAAGCACCTTGCCTTTGTCAGTGGCGATGCCAACATCTTCGAGGCCAAGGCCTTCGATATTTGTGGAAACACCAACTGCGGACAATACGATGTCGCATTCTATTTTTTCTTCTCCTTTCGGAGTTTTGATCGTCACTTTGCATTTTTTGCCAGAAGTGTCCACATTGGTCACTTCAGAACTTTTCATCACATTGATACCTGACTTTTTGTAAGAGCGTTCCAACTGCTTGGAAATCTCTTCGTCCTCTACAGGAACAATATTTGGCAAGAATTCCACCAACGTCACCTTACAACCAATGGCATTGTAGAAATAGGCAAATTCAGATCCGATGGCTCCTGAGCCCACCACTACCATGGATTCCGGTAGCTTATCGAGGGTCATGGCTTTGCGATAGCCTATGATTTTCTTATCATCAATTTTGAGGTTTGGCAACTCACGTGATCGGCCTCCAGTTGCCAGGATGATATGATCAGCAGAATAATCTGTAGCCTTGCCTTTGTCATCTTTCACCTCTACGGTCTTGCCCGGTTTCAGTTTACCAAAACCAGCCAACACGTCAATCTTATTTTTCTTTAGCAAAAAGTTCACTCCCTTGCTCATGCCTGCAGCCACATCTCTGCTCCGTTTTACTATTGCGCCAAAATCTGTAGAAGCATCCTTTACCTTTATACCATAGTCTTCGGCATGTTGGATATATTCAAAAACCTGTGCACTTTTCAACAAGGCTTTAGTAGGAATACAACCCCAATTGAGGCAAATTCCACCAACTTCGGCGCGTTCTACCACAGCGACTTTCAAACCCAATTGCGATGCTCTGATAGCGGCCACGTATCCACCGGGACCACTACCTACTACGATGACATTATATTTTGCAGACATAATATGTGAATTTTCAATAAATAGAACTGATTTCGGAGCGCAAATTTACATGATTTGGCCTTAGAAAAAAATTTATATAATGGTTAGTCGGCAACCTCTTCCAGTTTTATCAAAGGGTTTTCCTGACATTGATTTTGATGCCAACCAATACTGTTTTTTACACTCCGAATACAACATATAATATCCACACGACCAAGCAAACCTGTAATCCCCTGCCCATTACAGGTTTAATATCATCCCAATATTGGTCGATGGCCAGTAATACACCGATCATACACCATGGATAAACTATGGACAACAACCTCTCTATTTCGTCATAATCCACATCTATAAAAAAGACCATAATCGACGTATAAATAAAGAATTGCAGTAAAAACACCCTGACACCAAGTACTGAACCAGCTCTTGTTTTTTTTATTTTCAGAAGCCATATAATAAGAATAAGCAGCAAAAATATCCTTGGCAACAACGGTACCATGGCCGGCAAAAACCATTGTGTGGAAACATCGAAGTAATTCAACAAGTTTTGCCACCCTCCACCAAAAAACAAGTCGTCATTGTAAATTGGTTCAAACCCCTGTTGCACATAAAAAGCATAAATATTCCATGCGATAAAGCCAATAGACCCAAGACCAAAATAAGTTCCAGAAACTTTTAAAAATTGTCCTTTGCTGAATAAAAACAATACTTTCGAAGTTGGTATCAGCACGAAAATTCCTGCATTTCTGGTAATCCCCATCAAAAATGCCAATACTATCAACAGCATCAAATCTTGCCTTTTGCCGGATTTTAAGAAGCGAAACAAACAAAGATTGTGCAAAGCAAACAAGCATAAAAACAGGCTCTGTCCATGCAAAGTGAAAAACCATTTGGTATCCAACTCCAAGCCCTACGGCAAAAAGACATATCCATTCAATCCATGGGTGTACAAATAACTTTCTAATTATAAAATGTATCGTGGTGAGCGTAACAAGGGACAACAGAATATTTATGACTTTGATTTTCACTATTGAGTTGTTTCCATAAATTGCTATCAAAAAAGAAAAAAATAGGGCTTATCATCTGCGTTCAGGAGTACTCCATCCTTGAAGATAGTCGTGAGAGTCGTAGGTAAGGCCGACGCCACACCGTGAGCTATATATGGTGATTCCTATGGAAAATCCGTTGATTATCCATGCTATAAACTCATGATTTTTGGATGTTTTTATCATTTAATTCCGAATAGACTTCAACTAATTTTATTATTCCGATAGTATGACATAATTTTAAACCCTATCGTAAAAATATGGATAATCAACTATCAACACGAATTATAATCTTATGAAATTACTAGAAGGAAAAACTGCGTTGGTTACCGGCGCATCCAAAGGAATCGGCAACGCCGTTGCCAAAAAATTTGCTGAGCAAGGCGCCAACGTGGCATTCACCTATCTCTCAAGTGTAGAAAAGGGAGAAGCTCTCGAAAAGGAGTTGGAATCCATGGGCATTAAGGCTAAAGGGTATCGGTCAGATGCTTCTGATTTTGCAGCTGCTGAGGAGTTGATCAATTCGGTAGTTGCCGACTTTGGTGGGCTCGATATTTTAGTAAATAATGCGGGCATCACCAAGGACAACCTGCTGATGCGCATGAATGAAGAAATGTGGGATACCGTCATCAATGTAAACCTCAAATCTGTATTCAATACCGTGAAAGCTGCGACACGCACTTTTATGAAACAACGCAGCGGATCGATCATCAACATGACGTCAGTAGTAGGAATTAAGGGGAATGCCGGACAAGGCAATTACGCTGCTTCCAAAGCCGGGATTATAGGATTCACCAAGTCTGTGGCACTGGAGCTTGGAAGTCGTGGAGTCCGGAGCAATGCCATTGCTCCGGGTTTTATCGAAACAGAAATGACAGAAGTGTTAGATGAAAAAATGGTACAATCGTGGAGGGATGCTATTCCTATGAAACGCGGCGGCAAGCCAGAAGATGTGGCAGACTGTGCTGTATTTTTAGCATCGGACATGTCGGCCTACATTTCAGGTCAGGTACTTCAGGTAGATGGCGGAATGCTGACCTAAAAAATGAATAAACTCAGCCTGCTATTTGAAAGTCCTCCATGGCTCATTGGAGTTGGTGTGTTGATAGGGCTCGCCTATGCGGTGGTGCTCTATTTTCGCACTAAAGTGCCATGGGGAAAAAACACCAATTACGTGTTAGCAGGCTTGCGGTTTGTGATGGTCACGTTGTTGACGCTACTGCTTTTTGGGCCTTTGATCCGTCAGATAAAAAACACCACAGAACCTCCTTCAATCGTGTTTGCCATTGATAATTCGCAATCCATCGGCGAGATAGAAGACAGTGTACAGTTGGCAGATTTTCAAAATCAGCTTGCCGGCTTAAAATCCGATTTGCAAAGTCATGGATATTTTATAGAAACAAGGACGCTAAGTGGGCCTGTGGATGATAATCAGTTTTCATTCGATGAAAATTCCAGTAACCTGAACGAAATGCTCCAGAGCATTCAAAACGATTATGAATCAAAAAATCTATCTAACGTCCTTTTGTTCTCTGATGGCCTCTACAATCTCGGCAACAATCCGGCATTTCATCCTTTCAATTTCCGGGTCAGTACTATCGGTATGGGAGACACGACACAACACCCTGACCTCAATCTGAACGCTATTTTGTATAATAAAATAGCTTATGAGGGAAATAAATTTCCGATTGTCGCAGAACTGTCTAGTTATAATCTTGCCGGAAAGGAAGTTACTTTGCAGTTGTCAAGAAATGGCAAAGTGCTGGAGCAAAAGAACCTAAAAATCTCAAATCTGAATCAGTACGATCAGATAGAATTTTTAGTAGAAGCCGAAGGAAGCGGCATGAAAAGATACACGGTTCGCGCTTTGCCCGTGAGCAATGAGTTTACACTTTCCAATAATTCTAAAGAGGCATTTATTGATATTATTGATGGAAAGCAGAAAATACTGCTGGTTGCCCCGGCTCCACACCCGGACATCAAAGCCATCAAAAGTGCCTTGGAATCCAATGAGAATTATGAATTGGTGACGTATATCCAAGGCATTCATCCTTACGCCGAAGACAAGTATGATGCGATAATTTTGCATCAGATCCCGGATAAAAGGAGAAGCTATCAACCAATTTTGGACAAAATTCAGAATGAAAAAATTCCTACTTTTTTCATTTACGGCAACCGAAGCGACATCAATAGATTTAATGAACTCAATGGAAATGTGCGCATTCAACCTATCAATTTCCAGAAGGATCAGGTGTTCCCATTATATAATAATGACTTTACAAAGTTTCTTTACACAACGGAAAATATCGAGGCATTGAATGGCTTTTCTCCAGTGAAAGTCCCATTTGCAAATTATACTCTGTTGCCAAATGCAGAGGTAATGCTGTATCAAAAAGTGGGCAAAGTAAATACGCAAAAGCCATTGCTTGTCGTGCAACGCGGGGATGACTGGAGTAGTGCGGCATTGCTGGGAGAGGGAATTTGGGCTTGGCGATTGCAAGAATATGCCCAAAATCAAAACCATTTAGCATTTGATGAAATGATCTCCAAGGTCATCCAGTTTTTATCCACCAAAGAAGATAAGCGCAGATTCAAAGTTTATCCTGTCAAAAATGAATATCTGAACAACGAAACTGTGGAGTTTGAAACTGAGGTATATAACGACATTTTCGAAAAAACGTATGGACACAAAATTGATCTACAGATTGCCAACGAGCAAAACCAAAAGCAAGCGTATAGTTACGTAACCAACGAAAAAAACTCAATGTATCGCATCAGTGGTCTTGAGAATGGCATTTATACCTATCGCGCCACTTCATCTGTCAATGGAGAAAATGTTGCTGCCTCAGGAACCTTCACTGTGAAGGACCTGCAAATTGAAACCACCAAACTGACCGCCGACCACAATCTCCTTCGAAATATAGCCCAACAAAATGATGGGATTTTTTATACAGCACAGCAACTGGATCAACTAAAGGATGATCTCATGCAGCAGGACATGATTGAGAAAATTTACTCTTCTGAAAAATATCTGGCGATCATCAACTTGAAATGGAGTTTCTTCTTACTGTTACTTTTTGTCAGCGCAGAGTGGTTCCTAAGAAAATACCATGGAAGTTATTGATTAAACCATTTTCATGGATTTTAGGGGCTTTTACTCACTCAAATATGACGTAATGTTGATTATAGGTGATAACGAAATTACTTGATAAAGGCGTGAAAATCCATGAAAATAAAGATGCTACCTCATGGACTTTAAGTGCTTTTAGCCCAAGGCTTTTGCCAAATCATCGATCAGATCATCCGCATCTTCGATGCCTACGCTCAATCTAATCAACGAATCTTTTACACCTACTTTTTCCCGTTCTGTTTTTGGAATCGCTGCATGCGTCATGCTCGCAGGATGGCCGCAAAGTGACTCTACTCCTCCCAGTGACTCCGCCAATGCAAACAACTCAAACTTTTCCAGAATCGTAAATGCAGCTTTTTGGCTGTCTTCTTTCAATGTAAAGGAAATCATCCCTCCAAAATCTTTCATTTGATTTCGCGCTATCAAATGACCGGGATGGGTTTCAAAACCGGGCCAATTTACAGCAGCCACTTTTGGGTGCTCCGCTAAAAAGGAAGCTACCTTCCTTCCATTTTCGCAATGCCGCTCCATGCGCAAGTGCAGTGTCTTGATACCTCTCAATACGAGAAAGCAATCATTTGGCCCAGGCACAGCACCGCAGGAATTTTGTATAAACGACAGTCGTTCACATAATTTTTCGTCTTTTACAATCACCGCCCCCATGATCACATCTGAATGCCCACCGAGGTATTTGGTCACAGAGTGCATCACGATGTCCGCGCCAAAATCAATAGGCCGTTGTAGGTAAGGTGTGGCAAAAGTATTATCCACAGCGTAGATGAGTTTATGCTTTTTGGCCACTTCGGCAACCATCTTCAGATCAATGATGCTGATCATAGGATTGGTTGGCGTTTCGAGCCAGATCATCTTTGTGTTTTTATTGACAACAGATTCAATACTGTCTTTGTCTTTCATGGAAACGAAATGGAATTTGATACCATAAGGCTCAAACACTTTGGTAAACAACCGATAAGTGCCGCCATATAAATCATTGGCACTGATGATCTCATCACCCGGTTTAAACAATTTGATAATCGTATCAATAGCTGCCATTCCAGAAGCAAAGCAAAGGCCATGGCTTCCATTTTCCAGAGCTGCAAGGTTCCTTTCCAGCGCATCCCGCGTTGGGTTTTGTGTTCGAGCATATTCATAGCCTTTGTGTTTCCCGGGCGATTGCTGCACAAAAGTAGAGGTTTGATAGATCGGGGTCATGATGGCTCCGGTAGTGGGGTCGGCAGAGAGGCCTGAGTGAATGGCTTTAGTCGCGAATTTCATAATGATGGTTTTAGTTCTGATTGCCTTCAGGCGGCGTCTTCAGAAATGCTTGTAATTTACTTTTTAAAACTGATGGATTTTGCTCGTATTCAGGGGCATTGCTTTTCTTCTCGGGAAAAGTTTCCATTTGCAATGTCCTAGTTGGGAACGCAAAACTAACTCCTAATTCCTGCGCAAGGTTTATGATTTCTATCAAAATCTCATGGCGACATTTCAGTTCTTCACCCCAGGTTGGAACTTTAAAGAAAATATAAAACATAACATTCAGCGAAGAATCTGCCATATCATTCAAATAAACATGATAGTTATCCTTCAGTGTGTTGGGATGTTTTTCTACAATGGCCCGCAAACCCTCCACAAATACATTGATCACAGCAGTAGGTGTATCGTAGGTGACGGATATCTGGGTATAAAAACGACGGTAGTTGCGTAATCCATGGTTATCAACCGTTTGATCGGCAATTTGTCCATTGGGCACATAGGTCACAGAATTTCTAAAAGTCCTTACGCGTGTGGCTCTAAAGCCAACTTCCTCTACCGTACCGTCTATGTCGCCCGAGGTAATCCAATCTCCAATTTGGAATGGCCGATCCATGAAAATCATGACGGACCCAAAGAAATTTTTCAAGGTGTCTTGCGCTGCCAATGCAAAGGCAAGACCTCCAATAGAAAGTCCCGTGAGCAACGGAACAATATCGATATCCAGATTAGCAAGAATGGCCAAAATACCAATGATGATTACAAAAATCTTCATTGCTTTTCGCACTAGCGGCACTAATTGATCATCCAGTGTGCTCTCTGTTTTATCCGCTAGTTTGATTAAATATATGCCAAGTACATCAACAATTCGATAGCACACAATGGTCGCAAACACGGGCCAAAGTGCTTTGAGAGCGATAAGCGTATAATTATTGATTGTAAACGGTAACTGAAGTACCGGAATAAATATGAGTAAAATCGGGAATATGATCAATATACTCATCGGTTTGGCGATAGGAGCGACGTAGCTCCCTGCTAATTTTTTGTATCCCCTACTGACCATCAAGCTGATGATGATCTTTTCAATAATCAATGTGAAAATAAAATGGATAAGTAGAGAAGTCACGATGATAATCAGGATACCGACCATCTGCCACACATGAAGGCCAAAATATTTGGTTGTCCCTATTTTTGGCAGTAATTCCAAGAGTTTATCTGCACCAAATGGATACAATTCCTGATGGATGGATGGAATACTTTCTTCTGTTTCCTTTGAGAAAAACCACTTTTGCCCTTCCTTGGCCAAATAAATCTGAGGGTATTTGTTGTTAATTACATAGATGTGTTGCTCATTCAACGAGTCCAGATAGCTTGGACTATTGGGTATGTTTTCATAAGAAATTATGATACCTGCCCCTTTGTAGATCTGTAAAAGCTGGATGGCCAATTCTTCTGCTTTTTCTTGATCTACTCTTTCTGGATTAAATACCCTGGCAGCAACATCCGGTTTGTAATTTTCTTCCTCCAGATTTTTCAAGTGCGTGACCACGGTCTGGTAAGGGGTCATCAGGCCATGATTAGAAGTCGTTTCTTGTGCAGACACCTGGAAGGTCCCTGCACAAATCAAAAAGAAGATAAACCGAATTTTCATCCCGTCTCTGGTTTTATTATTAAAAAGATTCTACCGTAAAATTGTTATTAAAACATTTATAAAGTTGATATTTCTTCTTTCTAGTAGAATATATCAGTGCTACTTCATGACTGCTTTCAAGTGGCTCAAAGGTAATTTGATTTCCTCCCTTATCATAAACATAAGCAAACTCCTGTTCCCTATCTGTCACCACAGTAATCTGGTTGTCTGAACTGAAATTATAGTATTGCACACCAAGATCTCCTGAAGAAATGATGTTTTTTTCCATGAGCAATTCCCCTTTTGTATTTAGCAAACTGATCTTGTTGTATTCTTGCCGAGTAATGACAAAGCTTCTACCAAGAGCGTCCGGAACCATTCGAAATTTGCTTTCACTAGAGGGTTTGTACAGTTGCTCTCGCCGCACTACCTCCCCCTCTAGGTTGACTATGATAATCTCTCCTTCGTCGGAAACACTAATCAAATTCGTGGATTTAAAATCATTTCCGATATCGGCAAAAACACCACTACTTACCTGAGCATTGAGATCTATTGGGAATCCGGGGTACATTTCACCCCTTCGGTTCATGACATCCAATATGCCGCCCCTCTGTAAGCCGATGAGACAATCACCCCCTTTTACTCGAATATGGAAACCCGGATCGACAAGTGGCCCACCAAGTGATCTTGGAGTCCAACCTTCCAGATTTTTGCCCGTTTTATCATACAAGTAAATATCGCCCTTATCATCTACAGCCATAATGCGATATTTTTTTGAGTTATCATAATCGATGACTGATAAGTGCTGCAGCGTGACTCCGGCTTTCATTTTAATCGGATAATTTTCCACATAATCCCCGTTGCGGTCAAGCAGGTGGATTTTGTTTGCAGTGGCAAAAAGGTATTGTAGCTTGGAATTTTTATAATAATCTATTTGATGGATTTCAGATACTATTTCGGCCTGGATGCTATCACCCCAAAACACATCCCCTTCATCGGAAATCTGATAAAGAATATTCAGCGAATCCTGCACGAGCACTTCAAATTTATTATTGTTGTGATTGCGCACAATAAATGGCTTGGTGATCAATGGAGAAATGGTATAGACACTTTGATCTTTTTCCATTCTATTATTTCGGGCAATGGATGTCTTCATTTTTTGATGACCAACCGCAATGCTGGTATAAAATCTTTGATCCAAATTGCTCACTTGAACCGCCAACCTATCAAAAGATTTTAATGGATTTTCATAGGTTTTAAACACGCCTTGCCACCTTTCGTTCATCTTACCCATCATTAGCTGCCAGCAGAGCGAAGTGTTGATCATAATGCTGATGTTTGCTTCGCTGAGGGTATTTTCCAAAAACATATTCTGCCTGATGGATTTCCCCCAGTTATTTTCATTTTCGAGTTCTTGGAGGAAGAACTTGATTACCTGCATGGAGTTTCCGATCACAAGGTAATCTTCATAAATGGTAAGGTATGAATTTTCAAATCCTTCAAAATATCCACCCATGATCAGGGAAGGAAATTGCTTAATAGGTGCCTGGACTATCGGCTGCTCATTGTACATTTCGATGTAAACTGAATCTCCCGACTCTTGGTTTAGCAGCGCCGCAAAATCACTGAGCTCCGTAAAAGCCCTATCTTTATCGCTGACCCCCACAAACAACAACTGATCAGGCTGCTCTTTATTTGGGGTTTCTAAAATGGCGTTGGCAGCCTCTCGTTCGATCCAGTCAAGCTTTAATCCATATTTGCTTTCAAAATCCATGAAACGTTGAAACTGCGCTTTGTTGGAAACAGACCAATATTTTGTCAATTGACTTTGCCATTCGCTAAAGTCGCTGAAGGTCACATGGTATAACATCGCCGTGTTATTTGGTAATAATTCGGTTACCCTGATCCTTCCGGGGTTTTGATTGCGAAATGTCCCGATAAAATTTTTGTCCCCCGCAAGGTCTGCATCGCTAAGCCCATTAAGCAATAGCTCATTATCCGTCACTTTGATGTCCAAATAAGTGTCTCCGGCAAATTTCGTGACATGGCGTGCCCATTCCTCCTGATCTTTGGTCAAAAAGGTGGTAAACAGATCAGGTAATTTTTCAAAATCTATATAAATATTCCCTTCATCATTTTCCAATTTTGATACACCCTGCAACGCAGATATATGCGAGCGAAAAGTATCCTTGAATCCATCAGCAATATTCCGGACTGCATCCTCTACCAAAAAAGGAGTAAAACTCCCTGCCACTATATTTTCATAAATAAGATAAGTGAAAGTAAGTTGGTTGGTTTTGTCCATCACTTCATGCAACTTATAGCCTTGATAGGTTCTCGATTTTGTCACAATGGAATGATCCTGTTGTAGGCTGCGCATCAATTTGTCAAATACTGCTTCGCCTCCATTATCCCGAAAGTCAAGCAAAAACAGAAAATCAAAAGTATTTGAAGAAGTCTTGTGGGTAGAAATGACAAATGGTTTTTCCCGAAACATCTTGTCGAGCAATCCGTTTTTCCCCGATAGGCTGTCCGCAGCTATGAGACTTCCTTCCCACGTCTTGAAGTATGGAATTTTGTACAGTGACTCCCAAACCAATTTGTCAGAGATCCGATTCCAGTCTTCAATCAGGTTGTTGTTCTCATACGCGAGAATAGCGCTACCGGGAACCATCTGCCAGATATCAACCTTCTTTTGTTGGTAAACTTTGAAATAATAGAAGGCTCCGGCGGAAATAAAAACAAGGATAAAAAATATTACTAATGTTTTTTTCAAAATGCCTATTTTCTCGCAATTTTAGAGCATTATAAACGATTATTCAAATGCAGCAGCATTTTAAATCCCGGATTTCTGACATTGGTATAATAAACCTAGATAAAACTTTGAATTGAGCTATACCAAAGTAGCCAAACCAAATAAAAAGCATGCTAAATCCATGGATTTAGCATGCTTTTTATTTGCAATCACTGTACTCTAGCGCGAAGAACCGCCCCCCATTCACAAAGATTTTGTCATCTTTGATTTCCAGATCAAGCACAACATCATCGGCTTTTGCAAAACTTAGGTATAATTTCCCGGTTTCACCAATACCTTCAGCTGTCCAGGCGCCTTTCTTGTTTCCTTTGTATTTTGGGTTATCCACTTTCAGCATCCCTTTAGCTTTAATTTTAGAACGAAAGTTTCCATCCGCACATAGCCAAACTTCATTTTGCTCTTTGTATTGTGTGCTTGATAAATAGGACATGAGATACTTATCTTTCAAAAAATTGGCCCAATCAAAATCACCGTATGGAGTACCAATACTTGGTTCTTCAAAAGTGGTGGAAGCCACTAGCTGCTCAAAATTCTTCTTATAAGTTTCGTATTGGTTGGTTGGCGCAAGCAAAATAAATGAAACCGTCCAGCCGTAGCCTCCTTCAATAGCCTCTGCAAAGCAAGTGAAAGATTCATGTGTACCAATCACGTCAAAACCTGCAGTCATTTTATTGCCTGAAACCTCAGGATTACCCTTGATAGAAGCTACAATGTTATCTGTCAAGGAAAAATCTTGCATCCAGTCCTTTTGCAGTTGATTTATTTTTGTTTGATGCGCATTGATCATCATGTATCCATCAGAATTTCCATTCGGAATTAACAAAAATACCTCTTCCTCTTGTGGCAAAGTGCCAAACCAACCATTCGGCACTACACCTTTAAATCCTATCATCGGGGCATATATTTCTTGTCCCTGCTCATAGATCACACCATGTTTCAACCTTTCCTGGGCAAAATTGGGTGATGCGATTATTATAAAGATGGCAAGCAAAAGCAACTTCTTCATGATAGTTGGAGTTATGACGGTTTCAAGTAAAACTAAGAACGGCAAAAAATGGAAAAGTTGAGATTAATCCATGAATTAATTTTTCTGTTCCGCACCGTCAATAAATCTTTGGTACAAAATTTTGCACATGATCTGGAATGTGATCACCATCTTTTTCTTTTTTTATTTCTGGCAAATCGACATCAGGAAGTGGTTCGTATGTATATGGAATTTTGCTTAGTAAGTGCGAGATACAATTGAGCCTGGCTTTCTTTTTTATGTCTGCATCGACAATATACCATGGTGAAACCGGGGTGTCTGTACGTTCAAACATAACGTCCCTTGCTTTGGAATAGTCGGCCCATTTTTCCCTTGCTGTTAAATCCATTGGACTGAATTTCCACCGTTTCAATGGATTGTTGAGACGGGCTTCAAATCTTTTTTCCTGCTCTTTGTCTCCCACTGAAAACCAATATTTTATTAGAATAATACCGGACTGTATCAACATGTTTTCAAAAATTGGACAAGTGTTGAGAAACGCTTGATATTCGTTTTCTGTACAAAAACCCATGACTTTTTCTACGCCAGCCCTATTATACCAACTACGATCAAATAATACGATTTCACCACCTGACGGAAGATGTGCCGCATATCTTTGAAAATACCATTGAGATTTTTCCTTTTCGGTAGGAATACCCAGAGCGGCAACTTTGCAGATACGGGGATTGAGCCGCTCCGTAATTCGCCTGATCACCCCACCCTTTCCGGCAGCATCCCTACCCTCGAAGATCACAACTACCTTTTTATTTTTTTTCTGAACCCACTGCTGCAATTTTACAAGCTCCAGTTGAAGTTTCTCTATTTCCTTTTCGTATTTCTTATCAGATAGCTTCTTGTCGTCCTTCTCCTTATGCATGTTGTTAGATTTTAAAATCAGAATAATATCTTTTGAAATTATAAAAAAAAGTAAGCCTGACCAAAGTTGCAGTACAGGAATTGGTATCAGAAATAACAACACAATCCCATAGGTGTGAAATTCCTAAAAATCTGTATCGAGATCTAGCCTCTTTCTAAGCTCACGAAGGTTGGGGTATTTTTCTGCGAGATATTCAAACTTCTCAGAGTTCGTATAAATCATTTTTTTGTTTTCAACCTTTTCCACTTCTGTAATCAACTGAATATCCTTATTGTTGAGATTTGTGCGCAAGGTTGTGAGCAACTCCTGCTGCAATCCCTCGATCGTCAATGCCTGAAAGCTGTTTGGCAAAGTGAGGTTGATCGTCAGGTTTTCGTGATATTCTACCTGCTGGTTAAGCGTGTTGTATTCCCTATCCCTACCCTCTTTTTTCAACCTCTCGGCAAATTTATTCCACTCAGCTTTAAGCTGCTCTACCGTAACCGGATCGTTACCAATGAGTAATGGATTTTCAGATACTTTTTTGTCTTGCTGAGACAAAGTTTGCTTGATTGAAGCAAGGTCCGGAATCTTAGTTGTTTTCTTTAGACCCGCTATTTGTGCCTTTTTCTCTTTCTGTGGAGGGGCGGAAATTACAGATTCACTTTTTGGAGTTTCCTCAGCAGGTTGATTTTGTACCTCTACAGATGCTGGTTCATGGTCAGCTTTTGGTGTTAGGATTTTTTTTTTACTTCTAAACCAGCACCATTGGAAAGATTGATCACTGACGACAAATGAGCCAGTTTCATCAAAGCCAACTCTACATGGAGCCGCTGATTTTTACTGCTTTTATATTGCAGATCACATTGGTTGGATATGTTTAGGGAAGACAACAGCAATGAGATACTCATTTTAGCTGCTTGCTCATAATATTTTTTTTTCACGCCTTCACTCACTTGCAACAATTGTACAGTAGCTTGATCTTTCGATACCATCAAATTCCTAAAATGTTCGCTGAGGCCAACAATAAAATTATGTCCATCAAACCCTTCACTCAAAATCTCATCAAAAGTCATCAGCGCCCCCGAATGATCTTCATTCAACAACTGATCTGTGATTTTGAAATAATAATCGTAATCCAATATGTGTAGATTACTAATCGTATTTTCATAAGTGATCTTGTTGTCAGAAGAATAGGTGACGATCAAGTCAAAAATTGAAAGCGCATCGCGCAAAGCACCATCCGCTTTTTGAGCTATGAGATGCAAAGCTTCGTCTTCGGCTTCTATCCCCTCCTTTTCGGCAATTGACCTAAGATGATTAGCAATGTCGCTATTTTGAATTCTATTGAAATCAAAAATCTGACACCTCGAAAGAATAGTCGGGATTACCTTGTGTTTTTCCGTGGTTGCCAATATAAAAATGGCATAAGATGGCGGCTCTTCCAGCGTTTTCAAAAAGGCATTGAACGCCTGATTGGAGAGCATGTGCACCTCATCTATGATATATACTTTGTACTTTCCAAACTGGGGCGGATACCTGACTTGGTCAATCAAATTCCGAATATCATCTACGGAGTTGTTGGAGGCGGCATCCAGTTCGTAAATATTCAGAGGATTGGCATTTTCACCTTCCTGTGTGTCGAACTCATTAACCAACTTAGCGACAATACGTGCACAAGTGGTTTTGCCAACTCCACGTGGCCCACAAAATAGTAGCGCCTGAGCAACTTGTTCGCTTTTGATGGCATTTTCCAAAGTGGTAGTGATGTGCTCTTGGCCTACCACTTCTTCAAAACCTTTTGGTCTATATTTTCTTGCCGAAACGATGAAATTGCTCATGGGCACAAAGTAAAAAAACTTCTTTGGAAAATCGTCGGATTTATTGAGGAAAAAAATATTTAGATAACACCAGAACTAAAAGCCTCTAAAATCCATGGATTTTAGAGGCTTTTAGACAGATAAAAAAATGTTATATCAAACAAATATTTCGTGGTCTCGTAAAGAAAACACTACCTTTGCAAAAAGAAACTGTTCTTTGATTTATTGGGGCCGACTGGATTTGACAGGAGGTGATAATTGTGTATCTGCATGTCAGGTGGTGAATGTACATCTGTGATCAATTCATTCAAACTATAATTGGCGAAGATTCTTACGCCATGGCTGCTTAATTTTAGCTTAATGCTAAAATTACAGGCTTAAACGGTTGATCTTTTAGAAAGGTCCCGAGCCACATCCTACCGGGCTTTGTTTTGTCGGACTGGATTTTGGGTGTCGAAAGACAAAACTAGCTGGAGGCTTCGTTGCGGGCCGAAAGTGAAACTCTCAGCAACTTTGAAGACAAGTAGGCAGTTGCCGGCCGGCTTCCTTCGAGATCAAATGGGCAACTAAACATGTAGAGGATACATCATTGCCCTATCTGGACCGGGGTTCGAATCCCCGCGGCTCCACAAAAAGGCCCCAAAATCCATGGATTTTGGGGCCTTTTTTATGCCAATAAAAACTTAATGGTTCTTACTCGGGCAAGTCTTGTGTTCCCCAGTCAGAAGGTTTGGGCCCCATTTTGAATTTCAACTTAGCACCACTTGCTATTTCACTGTGTCGCAACCACGCCCTGTTTAAAGGTTTACCATTTAAAGTGGCAGATTGTATATAAATATTTTCTTTGGAGAGGTTTTTAGATTCAACAACCAGTTTCTTGCCATTTTCCTGGGTCAAAGAAATCGATGGACTTGATGGTCCACTGATCAGGTATAAATCTTGACCGGCAACAGGAAAAATTCCTAAACTTGCAAACACATACCAAGAACCCATTCCTCCACTATCTTCGTCTCCCGGGAAACTTGTGGCTGTATATTTTTTACGGTTTTGTTTTACCCAAAATGTAGTCAAATCAGGCCTTCCGGCATAGATAAAACTAAATGGTATCAAGAAAGAAGGTTCGTTTCCCATATCTATCAAATCGTTTTCCATAGCAAATTGAAGTCGTTCTATATATTTCTCTTTTCCTCCCATGAGTTCGATAAGCTTGCCCATATCATGAGGAGTGTTGTAGCTGTAAACCCATGAAGTGCCTTCGTAGAAACTTCGATCAAAACTGCCGGGACTGTGGTCCACGCGATCTTTTGCTGCGTCATATATCGCCCAGCTGCCATTCATTTTTTTTGGGTTTATAAACCCTGAATAACCTAAGCTTTCAAGATCGTCATTCCAAAGGGTTGTCCACTTACCCGAACGGTTTAAATACCTTTCATAGTCAGCTTGCTTACCTAACCCTTTTGCCATTTGTGCAGCACAAAAATCATTGTACGCAAACTCCATTGTCCTTGAGCAATCAAAAGCATATTCATAAGTTCGAAAAGGAATCCACCCCCTATCATTGATCAGATAAGCATTTGTCCGCATTTTTTCTGCTTGAAAATTCACCACTTCGTAAGCTTGCTCCCAATTTATCCCTTTAACATTTTTGACATAAGCATCGGCAATTACATTATCTACATTATCTCCTCCTTGATTATGAAAATAATAAGGAAGTTCAACTGTCCACCATTGGTAAACTCTGTCATTTCCGGCTAAAAATGCATCGAGCACCTGGCCATTGTGCTTATACCTATCAATAAAAGCGAGCACATTATCCTTTACCACGCCTTCATTGATGAGCGTATGTAGCGGAAATACTGTTTTCCAAGTATCCCAAATACAATTATGATCGTCCCAATAAGGTGCATCAGAATCCCAATGTGGGTTATCTCCCGTGCGATCACGTGGCATCCTCATCGTTTGGTATAGGCTGGAATAAAATATCTTCTTTTCGGTTTCATCCACGCCATCTATTTTTATCCGACTTAACCTATCGTTCCACTTTTCACGGGCCTTTTCTCTCACCCAATCCATTTCCCAACTGGGAATTTCCTGAGCCAGAAAATTAGAAGCATTCTCTACACTTTTAAATGACACGGATATTTTCACTTGAATCAATTCATCGTCCTCCGTCTCAAAGCCTGCGAAAGCTCCGATCCGCTGTGCCTTTTTGTCAATAGATTCAGTTTGAACATTGTGATTTATAACTCCATCTTTCCAAGTACCAAATGCTTTTAAAGGCTTACTGAATTCAAGCGTAAAATATACAGAGAACGGTTCGGCTGACCAGCCGCCCCAATAAGACCCCCAACCAGAAATTTTCTTTCTCTCTACATCAATTGTCACAGTGCCATTCTCGGCATATCCGCCTCGGTTTTCACCAGTGCTAAGATGTGTTATATCACCAGGGATATTGTGCCCCAGATCAATAATCACATAAGAACTGTCAGATTTGGGAAAGGTAAAGTTGTATAAAACTGAATGCTCGGTCGGGCTCAGTTCACACAAAATGTTATCGTCTGAAAGGCGGACTTTGTAATAGTCAATTTTTGCTTCTTCTTCCGACGAGTCCTTGTTTGAATCGTGACCATCTTCCAAAACATTGAGGCCAATTTGCGGTGACAATAAAAATTGGCCGTATTTACCAGGGCCGCCCGCTCCGGTAAGATGCAACTGGCTAAAACCTCTTATTTTTTCCTTTGAATTGTATCCATCAGTTTGGCCTTCAGGTGTGTCTGGGCTTGGATTAACCGAACCAAAAGGCAATTGGGGGCCTATAACGGTGTTGCCTTTTCCTGCCACTCCCATCCATGGATCAACATATTTTGTATAATCCTGTGCCTGAGATCCACTATAAAACAAAATGATAACAATTACTAAAATAACTTTCTTCATAGATTGTGTTTGTCCTAATTAATTATCTGCTTTTCTGCGATTAATATTGGATTCTGTATAAACTCTTAAAAAATCATATTTCAAAACCAACATTGGGGTTGGTGTACGACGGTGATTCAAAAATTCAAATTTAATTTATTTACATAATAATGTCATGAATTAAAACTCATAATTAAAGGGGTAAGAAAAAGTGCTCTACTTAACAATCGATATTTCAATATCTAGATTTTTAGAAGGCTTAGATTATTGATTTTTTTATTCATGGATTTTTGATGGATTATAGCAAGAATTTTGGCACTTAGCCAACCTTTATATCAAGGGAGGGTTTAGGACGGAGAATTCATTCCAAAACATCTTCTTGAAAAAGAAAAAACACTATCTTAAAATCACCGAAGGAAAACAAGTTCAGTTCAAGTATGCCCTCAAAAGGCTAACTGACGAAACTGACAAAAAAAGGCCAAAAAATTCATAATTTCACAATGCCATCGACCATTTCGAAACAGGTTTTGAATATCCTTAAAATCTAGGGAAAGGGAAATTTTCCGGACTAACTGTTCTGCTCAAGATATGTCCGTAATTGTAAAAAACGACTTTGGCAATGAATCAAAGTCGCTATTATTTTTATGCACTGATATATTCTTTATTCCACTGTTTTGTTGAATTCCAGAGCTTTTTCAATCCAATATTCCAAATCGGTTTCCAAATCAAACCCTTCAGGAATAACGAAAATATAGCCTTTCATTGGTCTGCCGGTAAAGTCCATGGGTAAGCACACCGCTTTTCTGATTTCCGTTTCGTAGGCTTCCATTCCGATTTTAGCCATTAAAAGGCTATCGCCATATTTTTTGTCGATATGGATTCCGCAGCACATTTTATCGTTGACCATAAAAACAAGCCCACCCATCATTTTTTTATCGTAAAACTGTACGTTTTTCGACTTGAGGATCTGTCGAATTCTATCACCCAAATGTTCATCGTAAGCCATCCTTTAAGTTTTTTTTGTTTTTCAACATACTCCTTCAAACCTACTAAAAATCCTTCAATCTGTTTGTCAGAAGTTCGCTCGCCAGCTAAAGTATCCAAAAGTTTTCCAATAATCTAAACTTAACCATTGCAAAACCCAAGAGATCAAAAAACCTATCTCAATCCATGATTGGCGTGTCATTTTTTTGGCTAAGCTCCATTCATTACCAGATGTATTAAAGCCAATTCCAAAAAGGCAATAAATGAAAATCCTTCTATCAATCCCCAAAAAATATCCTTTCTAAACTTTTCATTAAATTAAATTCGGTTTAGGTTTAACCGTCTTTAAACTCTCTGAACATGATGGAAAAATCATTTGACATACTAAAATCCCTATTGGAGCCAACTGGTGTCCTGGTGCTTTTGGCAATTATGCTGTTTTTGAATTCGTGGGTTTTTGGCAAAATAAAATCAGTTTCTTCCTTCGGGAATTTTGCCAAAAAGATGATTTCTTTCCTGATCATCTTTGTAGGGATTCTCATATTTATGCTGTCCCTGCCCATTGACAAAACACTAAAAGGGCAGATATTAAGTTTTTTGGCCATCATCATCAGTGCGGGAATCGCGTTGAGCTCTACGACTATATTGGGCAACCTGATCGCCGGAATCATGAATAATTCCATGAAAAGATTTAGAAATGGGGATCTGATCAATATCGGCGAATACAAAGGAAGAGTCGATAAAGTGAGTATTTTCCATACCGAAATCCAACTTGAGGACAGCAACTTTATCACTATTCCAAATCTTTACATTGCAACCCATCCTGTAAAGCTGATTCGAAAAAATAATACCGTTATATCTACATCCGTTTCGCTGGGTTATGACGTATCTAGAATTAAGATCGAAGATGCTCTAAAAGAAGCTGCGATATCTATTGGGCTGAAAGATCCCTATGTCTTTATCACCAACTTGGGTGATTATTCGGTAGTTTATAAAATTCATGGATTTTTGATAGATAATGGCAAGTATTTTAGCACGCTCTCGCTATTGAACGGTAAGGTAATGGATTTGCTTCACGAGCATGGAATTGAAATAGTTTCGCCGTCATTCATGAACCAGAGAAGGGTCGATGAAAAAGAATTCATTCCAAAGCGTCATATTGAAAAAGAAAAAACCGAAGCCGAACCTACACCAGAAAAACTGATTTTTGATGAAGCGATCAAATCAGAGAAAATTGAAAAGAAAAAAGATTATCTTAAAAGCATCGAAGAAAAACAAGACCAGTTCAAGGAAGATGCCAAAAAGCTGACCGATGAAAACGAGAAGAAAAAGGTCAAAGAATCCATAAAAAAACTGGAAACCTTAAAAACGAAAGTAATGGAAAATATCGAAGAGCAAAATAAAGACAAAGATGACAATTAAAATAAAGTAGAAACAGACCGTCTGATGCTATATAAAAAAAGCATCGTCATAAAATATCGACCAAAACCAACCAAAGCTATTTGATTAATGTGTTTATTTCCTAAAACAAAAAAAATATATGCAGGCTCCCAGATTTCCAGATAATGAAAAGCAAAGGTTAGAAGCGATAGATGAGTACAATATTTTGGATACACTGCCTGAAAAGGAGTTTGACAACATCACTAAACTGGCTTCCGAAATATGCCACACCCCGGTATCTTTGATTACCATTCTTGATCCTAAAAGAAATTGGTTCAAATCCCATCATGGTATTGATTTCAACGAGTCACCCAGGGAAATATCCTTTTGTGGCCATGCCATTTTGCAGGCAAAGGAAATGATGATCGTGTCCAACACAAAGATGGATGCTAGGTTTGCCGACAATCCAAATGTGGTGGATTACAACGTTTCATTTTATGCCGGTGTTCCCCTAACCAATCCGGAAGGATTTCCACTCGGCACACTTTGTATCATGGATTTTGAGCCTCGCGAGTTGGACGAACGGCAAATAGAATCATTAAAAATCCTGGCCAATCAGGCTGTCAATCTGTTTGAATTGAGAAAGTCCAATATCAGATTGAAGAAAGAGCGATCTGAATTGGCGCAGCAATATTACAACTTAGAGCAATTC
>JAUHYU010000075.1 GCA_030426345.1 Bacteroidia bacterium | reverse complement strand
ATATTATATGATGTTTCATTGATTCTATTGCTTTAACGTATGCCCCAAAAAATATTTTGTGGATACATATTACATTGCCATATTAGCTTTCAGAATAAAAAATCAATTGGCTGGTTAATTATCTGGTCAACTTTTCAAGTTTCATTAACCATACAAAATGGCAGAACAGCAGGTAGCATATAATGAGGATAATATAAAATCGCTTGATTGGAAAGAGCACATCCGGTTGCGACCCGGAATGTACATTGGAAAATTGGGTGATGGTTCGGCGACGGATGATGGGATTTATGTACTTGTAAAGGAAGTCATTGATAACTGCATCGATGAATATGTGATGGGCCATGGCAAGACCATTGAAATAAAAGTCACCGAGCATCGGGTGGAAATTCGCGATTATGGCAGGGGAATCCCACTCGGCAAAGTCGTGGATTGTGTTTCCAAAATCAATACTGGGGGAAAGTATGATTCACAAGCATTTCAAAAATCCGTTGGGCTAAATGGTGTAGGAACCAAGGCGGTCAACGCACTATCAAAATATTTTAAAGTTCAATCTTACAGAGACAAGCAAACCAAAGTTGCTGAGTTTGCCAAAGGGGAACTGATCGAAGAGTCTAAAATAATTTCTTCATCGGGCCGAAATGGAACCTTGGTGGTTTTTGAGCCAGATGGAGAGATGTTCAAAAACTTCCATTTCATTCCTGAGTATTTGCACGAAATGATCTGGAATTATGTGTTTCTGAATGCCGGGCTCACATTGATTTTTAATGGCACAAAGTATTATTCGGAGCATGGATTATTGGACCTTTTGACGAAGAAAACCGACCCGGAGAGTCTGAGGTATCCGATCATCCACTTAAGGGGCAATGACATCGAAGTCTCTATTACCCACAACAATCAATACGGTGAGGAATATTATTCCTTTGTCAACGGACAATATACTACCCAAGGTGGTACTCATTTAGCAGCATTTAGGGAAGCTTATGTCAAAACAATCCGGGAATTCTACGGCAAGAATTTTGAAGCAACAGACATTCGCGCCAGCGTCGTGGCAGCAGTCTCCGTGCGCGTGATGGAACCGGTCTTTGAATCTCAGACAAAAACAAAACTTGGGTCACAGACCATCGGGCCGGATGGACCAACCATGAGGACATTTGTTAATGACTTTGTAAAAAAGGCCCTAGATGACTATTTGCACAAGCACAGTGATGTTGCAGAGGCTTTGCAAAAAAGAATATTACAGTCGGAACGTGAGAGGAAAGATATTGCAGGGATAAAAAAATTGGCTAACGAACGCGCCAAAAAAGCCAATTTGCATAATAAAAAATTAAGAGATTGTAGGATTCATTTTGATGATAAAAAGGGAGATCGACGTGAAGAATCCGTAATTTTCATTACTGAGGGAGACTCTGCAAGTGGGTCGATAACTAAATCACGTGATGTGCAAACTCAGGCGGTTTTTAGCTTGAGGGGAAAGCCGCTAAACTCCTTTGGCTTATCAAAAAAAATAGTGTATGAAAATGAAGAATTCAACCTTTTGCAGCATGCGCTGAATATTGAAGATGGGTTGGAGAATTTGCGCTATCGAAAGATTATAGTTGCAACTGATGCTGATGTGGACGGCATGCATATCAGGTTATTATTGCTTACATTTTTCTTACAGTTTTTTCCAGACTTGGTTCGTCAGGGGCATGTGTTTATTTTAGAAACCCCGTTGTTTCGTGTGCGCAATAAAAAGGAAACGATCTATTGTTATAGTGATATGGAAAGGCAAGAGGCAATAAATAAGTTAGGGTCAAAGCCAGAAATAACGCGTTTTAAGGGACTTGGCGAGATATCGCCCGATGAGTTTGGGGCATTTATCGGAGAGAGTATAAAGTTGGAACCCATCATTTTGAGCAAGGAAACCAGCATTCAATCACTGCTCACTTTTTATATGGGGAAAAACACCCCACAGCGGCAGGGGTTTATCATAGATAACCTAAAAATAGAAAAGGATTTGGTTAAAGAAGAAATTGCGGAGGTAGTGGAAGTATAAGTATGGACGAGAAATCACAAAACGGCAACGGACAGTTTATAAATAAAGACGATCAACTCCATGAAGTGACGCATGTAAAAGGCATGTACGAGAAATGGTTTTTAGAATACGCCTCTTACGTGATTCTGGAGCGTGCTGTTCCGGCCATTCAGGATGGGCTGAAACCTGTTCAGCGCAGAATATTGCATGCCATGAAGGAGATGGACGATGGTCGATTCAACAAAGTGGCCAATATCATCGGAAGCACTATGCAGTACCATCCTCACGGAGATGCATCAATTGGTGACGCAATCATCGGAATAGGTCAAAAAGAGTTGTTGATCGATCAGCAGGGAAACTGGGGCGATATACGCACCGGAGATAGTGCAGCAGCACCAAGGTATATTGAAGCACGATTGTCAAAGTTTGCATTGGAGGTATTGTTCAATCCACAAACTACCGAATGGCAACTTTCTTATGATGGTAGAAAAAGAGAGCCGGTCACGCTTCCGGTAAAGTTTCCGCTGTTACTAGCACAAGGTGTAGAAGGAATTGCAGTTGGTCTGTCTACCAAGATTTTACCACATAATTTTTGTGAATTATTGCGAGGATCCATAGATATCCTCAAGGGAAAAAAGGTAAATATACTTCCTGATTTCCATACAGGCGGCTATGCAGATTTTACGGATTATAACGAAGGATTGCGTGGGGGAAGGGTAAAGGTGCGGGCAAAAATCGAGGAAGAAGACAAGAAAACCCTGATCATCAAAGATATTCCCTATGGCATTACCACTACCAGCTTAATAGAGTCGATCGTTAAGGCCAATGATAAAGGCAAGATAAAAATTAAGAAAGTGGTGGATAATACCGCCCAGGACGTGGAGATTCTTATTAGCCTTGCGCCCAACCAATCGCCAGATATCACCATAGGGGCGCTGTATGCTTTTACGGATTGTGAAATATCCATAGCTCCAAACAGCTGCGTGATTGTGGATGAAAAGCCTATGTTTCTTAGCGTGAATGAGATGCTAAAGACATCTACATTCCAAACTGTAGAACTGCTCAGAAGGGAACTTGAGATCAAGAAAGGCGAATTATTAGAGAAAATATTGTTCTCATCTTTGGAGAAAATATTTATAGAAAACAGGATCTACCGTGATATTGAGGAATGTGAAACCTGGGATGCTGTAATCGAAACTATTGATAAAGGACTTGACCCATATAAAAAGCAGTTTTACCGTGAGATTACTACAGATGATATTGTTCGTCTTACGGAAATAAAAATCAAGCGAATTTCTCGATTTGATGCATTCAAAGCAGATGAACTTCTCAAAAGACTTCAGGAGGAATTAGAGCAGACTGAAAATTATCTGGCGCACATTACTGAATTTGCTATAGATTATTTCAAAAAGCTTTTAGAAAAATACGGTAAAGGCCGTGAGCGAAAAACAGAAATTAGGTCTTTTGACGCCATTTCTGCAACAGTTGTGGCTGCCAATAATGCCAAGTTGTACGTCAACCGTGAAGAAGGGTTTATTGGTTATGGATTGAAAAAAGACGAGTACATCAGTGAATGTTCTGATCTGGATGACATCATCGTTTTCCGCAAGGATGGAAAAATGGTGGTGAGCAAAATTGCAGATAAAGTTTTTGTTGGGAAGAATATTTTGCACGCTGCAGTTTTCAACAAAAACGACGAGCGCATGGTTTACAATATGATTTACCTCGACGGAAAGACAGGTAGATCCATGATCAAACGCTTCAGCGTAAAAGGTGTAACCAGAGACAAAGAATACGACCTAACCAAAGGAGATAAAAATTCAAGAACCTTATACCTGACTGCAAACCCGAATGGAGAGGCAGAAGTGGTAACTGTGCAACTTTCCAGTGCCAGTAGAGCCAGGGTCAAAGTATTTGATTTTGATTTTTCAGATTTGGAAATCAAGGGCAGGGGAGCCGGAGGAAATATCATGACCAAATATCCGGTGCGTAAAATCCAATTGAAATCGGAAGGTAAGTCGACATTGGGTGGGGTGGATATATTCTATGATGATGCCATTGGCCGTCTCAATCGCGATGGCCGAGGAGTATGCTTGGGCAACTTCAACGCAGATGACAATATTCTGGTGGTTTATGAAGATGGAAATTATGAATTGACCTCGTTTGAACTTACAAACCGCTACGATTTTGAGCACATCACGCTGATCGAAAAGTTTGAACCGAAAGCGATCATATCTGCGGTCTATCTTGATGGAAGTTCTAAAAATTCCTTTGTAAAAAGGTTTAACATAGAAACAACGACAATTGGCAAGAAATTTTTGTTCATTAGCGAATCCAAAGGATCCAAGTTGCTTTATGTCTCTTCCAACCATGACATCGTATTGGCGATAGATGAACGGAAAAAGGGTGTAAAATCCATGACAGAACATCATTTAGATGAGATTGTTTCAGTCAAAGGTTGGAAGGCTGTTGGAAATAAAATCACTTCTGATCCTGTCGTGAAGATTAAAGAAGTTTCTTCCAAGAAAGCAAAAAGTGAAAGTAGTAAAGGGGAAACGAACATCTCTGAAAATATTGACACGTCTACAGAAGATAAAAAGATCGAGTCGTCGCAAGAATCTCCTGTGGATCCAGACCAACAAAATGAAGAATTTCATGCAGGAGATACCATCGACCTAAAAATTGATTCCTCAAAATCAGATAACAAAAAGGATCAGCTTGGCTTATTTGATAATTGATATAAAATCCATGAACTATTCACCATTTATTCCATCTCTAATAGAACCAAAAGCAAAGATTGAATGAGAGAATTTAGCTATACTTTCATGGTTTTTTTTGCATTTTTAGGATGTTCTTCAAAGTATGGGCAACATGAACTGGAATACATGGATGGCCAACGAATACCTTCCGACGAAGTATATGTACAGTTTTTGATTGAACAGATAGATCAGCATCCTAAAAAAGCTCAAAACTATATCAAATTAGCGGACATTTATACTTCGGAAAATAAGAATTCGGAGGCATTGGATGTTTTGGAAAAGGGTAAGAGAGCCCTTCCAAATGACATAGATGTTCTAGTTGGATTGTCAAATATTTATTTGCAACAGAAGAACATTGAGCCTTTGTCAAATTTGTTGAACCGCATCAAAAATATAGATTCGAATAATGTGGGTTTTCTGAAGCTTTCGTCAGGTTATGCACTTTTACAGCACGACTATGCCAATGCGCTTTTTTTTGCTAATCGGGCAATTCTAATAAACCCTTATGACGATGAAAACCTGTACCTGAGAGGGGAGGCACAGCTATTGCACCGAGATAGTGTCACTGCGCTGATAAGTTTTGAAGAAGCCATGGATTTGAATAACATTTATAGGAATTTTTCTATGGCTTTTGATGTGGCCATTGCATTGAACGATCCGGAGAAAGCTAAAAATTATCTAGATGAATTCGTTGCTAAAAATCCTACAAAGGATCCGTGCTATGAGTGGGGGACTTATTATAATAATATTGGTGCGACTGATACCTCCAAAATGATATTATTGAAATGCCTTGAAAAAAATACCAATGAGCCTAGAATCAATTTTGAACTGGCTAAAAACTACAATAGAAGGTCAAATAGCTCAGATTCTGCCATTTACTATATTGATAAATTTATTGCTGGAAGTAAAGAGCCATTAGCAGGATATGTGCTGAAGGCTAAGATATTGGATAAGGACAAAAACTACGCTGAGGCCATAAAAGTGTATGATGCCGCACTCGAAATCGATAGTACTTTTTTACCTGCTCAACAAGGGTTGAAGAAGCTTGAAGGGAAAGTAGCGTATTTGAGGGTTGTCAGACGAAAAGCAAGCGTTCGGCAAGAGACGGAAGCACTAAAACCGTTGAAAACTAAAGAGATCGATTGATCTCTTATCGGCACGAAGCTAATATACCTTCAAAATCCGTCATAAATCCATGAATTTATCAGACCCTTTCTAAGAAATTTTGCCTCAAATGGAATTAATCATTTCAGGACTCATGCTGGATTATTCCTGCGTTTCATGGATATTGGAGGCATTTTCCTCCTCTGCTGATATCCAACCCCCACCAAGGGCTTTGTACAGTTTTATATATCCATTAAATAATTTTTGAGTAGTTTCAGACAGATTTAATTCTGCCTCAAAAGCCTGACGCTGGCTTTCTATTAACTCAAGAAAACTGGTGACGCCCTTGTCATATCTTTCCCCTGAAAGGTAAAGCGCGTTTTGAGCTGCTGTGACATGATCTCTCCTGGCTTGCAGCTCATCCTTTAGGGTTTGGATTTCCACGAGCGCATCTTCCACTTCCTGAAATGCCGTAATTACAGTGCGTTCGTAGGCATACATAGCTTGCTCAGCTTTATACCTTTCTGCCTCCACCCGTCTTTTGTTTTTACCAAATTCAAATAGTGGTCCCATGAGGCTTGCTCCGGCATTCCATGCCAATCCGTTGTCGGTAAGTGTTGAGATTTCATCACTGGCAACCCCGAGCAAACCTGTTACACTGATCGCCGGGAATTGCTGCGCTACGGCCACTCCAATCCTGGCCGTTTGTGCATGAGCTAGATATTCTGCCTGCATCACGTCCGGTCTTCTTTCCATGAGCATAGAGGGGATTCCAACCGGAATGTCAGGGGGAAGGGTTTGCGATTCCAATTCCGCATCCAACATTAACGAACTTGGATTTCTTCCCAGTAACACACTAAGGGCATTTTCCGTTTGTGCCACACTTCTCTGGAACAAGGGAATGGCAGATGCAGCTATGGCTTTTTGAATTTGAGCCTGATTTAGGTCAATTTCAGGTATGATTCCTTGGTCATATCTGGCTTGGATTATCTCCAATGATTCTTCCCTCAGTTCTAAGGTTTTTCTGGAAATATATTCCCTCCATTTATAATCCAGTAGTTGATAGTAAGTACCTGATATTTGAGAGATCAACCCAATTTGTATGGTTCTCTTTCCAAATTCAGAAGCTGCCAATTCTGCTTTTGCAGCTTCATTGGCGCGGCGGAACTTACCCCAAAAATCAAGCTCCCAGTTGAGTGTGCCAAATCCGGTAAATAGGTTTGATTCGCTTCCAATAGGCGATCCCTGTATTACATTTCCGCGCAACGCTCCGGCGGAATAACCAAAGGATGGCCATAGGTCAGCTTTTGTCATGCCCAACAAAGCACGCGATTGTTCGATTCTGCTGCTGGCAATTAAAATATCCTTGTTCTCTTCCAATCCAATTTGAATCAATTCACTGAGTTTATCGTCTTGAAATAGCTCCCACCAACGAATGTTAAGCACGGAATCGGTCATCGCCAACTGGAGACTATCGAACCGATATACCGCCGTAGAATCAATTTTTGTTCTGTCAGAGGTGAAGTTTGGACCTACTTTACACCCTGCTATGGCGAGGAATAAAAGTAAGACTATGGTAATAAATGAAAGTTGATGCTTCATTAGTATGAATGATTTTACCAATTAATTGGAGATTTCTTTAGATGGAGTCAATTCACGCTCACGTTTCTTTTCGTACCCTGCCATTTTTCCAATCAATACGTATAGCATTGGATATAAAAAGACACCCAAAAAGGTGGCTAGAACCATGCCCCCGAGCAATGCCATCCCCATTACTTTTCTGGCTTCAGCTCCAGACCCTGTCGCTATTACCAATGGGAATACCCCTAAAATAAATGAGAATGCAGTCATGAGGATTGGCCGAAACCGTGACTTTGCTGCTTTGATAGCAGCATCAAAAAGACTCAAGCCATTTTTGAATTCATCGTTGGCAAACTCCACAATAAGAATGGCATTTTTTGCCGCCATTCCAATCAACATCACAAATGAAACCTGAGCAAATATATTATTTTCAAATGTTGGACTATAGAGTCTAGCTACCCACAAAGCAAAGAGAGCTCCAAAAATGGCAAAAGGAGTTCCCATTAATATGGAAAATGGCAGAGACCAACTTTCATATTGTGCTGATAAAATAAGAAATACAAAGAGCAGCGAAAAGGTAAGTATAATCCCGAGCGATCCCGATGCTTTCTTTTCCTGAAAAGACATGGCGTTCCAGCTAAAATTCATATCCTCCGGTAATACAGTTGACGCAACATCTTCCAAGGCATCCATCGCTTGTTTGGACGTAAATCCGGCGGCAGGGCTTCCGGTTACCTCTACAGATCTGTATAAGTTAAACCTATTGGTATAATCCGGCCCATCCATCGGTCTAATAGTTGCTATGGTAGAAAGTGGCACCATATCCCCTTTATTATTTTTGACGAAAAAATTACTGACCTGACTTTCATCGACGCGATATTCAGGTTCTGCCTGCACGTAGGTTTTATACAATCGTCCAAAACGGGTAAAGTCGTTGACATAAGCACCCCCCATAAATGCTCCTATGGTATTGTAAAGATCATTTAGAGAAACACCCAATTTAAGTGCTTTTTCCTTATCAATATCCATAAACCGCTGAGGAACATTGGCTTGGAATGTCGTGAACGCGGAGCCAATTTCCTCTCTTTCATTCGCAGCCTTAATGAATTTCATAGTGTTTTCTGAAAGGTACGCTGGTGTATTTCCACCCTTGTCCTGAATCATAATACTAAATCCGGAGCCACTTCCAAGACCTGGTAGGGCAGGGGGCCCAAAAGCAAAAGCCTGAGCGCCTTTTATTTTTTGCGCTAGTTCTATATTTAATTTTTGGATAATCTCTTTCGCTGTAGATTCTCTTTCAGACCAATCCTTTAGAGTTACAAACATAAACCCATTGTTCGGAACCATAGATCCGGATAGTAAGCTATATCCGGTAGCGGTTGTAACGAACTGGGCTTCTGGATAATCCATAATAATCTCTTCGATCTGACTGGCAATTACATCTGTTCGCTGAATAGATGAGGCATTGGGTAGCTGAATATTTACATAGAAGTAGCCCATGTCTTCCTCAGGTATAAACCCTCCTGGAACCATACTTCCAAATAACCCTGCGCCAGCCGTGAGCAAAACGATAAATACTACTCCTCGCTTTAATTTTCGCGTAACGATGGTAGTGAAACTCATATAGGCCTCTGTCGATCGATCCATGCCTTTATTGAATTTTCCAAAAAACCAGCCAAGAGGGCCTTTGTACGGTTTTGGCTCCTTAAGAAGCAATGAACAAAGCGCTGGGCTTAGTGTAAGTGCATTAACTGAAGATACTAAAACAGAAACTACAATCGTAATAGCAAATTGTTGGTAAAGTAGCCCCGTGATACCTGCCATCGCTGCAACAGGAATAAATACGGCAACAAGTACGAGTGTGGTCGCTATGACCGGGGCCGTAACTTTATTCATAGCATCTATCGTAGCATCTTTGGCACTCATGCCATTGGCAATGTTTACCTGAACTGCTTCCACTACTACGATAGCATCATCCACCACTATGCCAATTGCTAATACCAAACCAAGTAGAGAAAGTACGTTAATAGTAAATCCCAATAGTGGGAAAAATATAAATGCACCTATTAAGGAAACGGGAATCGCCAAAGTAGGGATAAGTGTGGCACGCCAGTCCTGAATGAAAACAAATACAACAAATACAACAAGCACCAAAGCAATGATCAACGTAACTACTATATCACGGATACCCGCTGTAATCGGAAGTGTAGAATCCAAGGAAACTTCATATTTAACACTCTCAGGAAAGTTCTTTTTCAGCACATCCATTTCTGCGATGATATTGGATGCCAACTCCACGGCATTAGAACCTGGAGCCTGGTATAAGGCAATTATGGTACATGTTTCCTTATTTACCCGCGGAATCATACTATATGTTTCTACACCCAAATTAACTGAGGCAATGTCGCCAATTTTAACTTGAGATCCGTCAGGCTGGGTTCTGACAACAATATTTTCAAATGCTTCCGGGGAATTAAATCGTTCAGGAAGCCTAACTGTGTATGTGTATTCTGTGCCGGGTGGAGCCGGCTCTGCCCCAAACTTACCACCGGGAACTATCACATTTTGTTCATTGATAGCTTCCAGGATTTCAGGAACGGTAATGCCCATTTGAGCTAAACGATCTGGTTTCACCCAAATACGCATAGAATAGTTGGAGGCGCCCAGCACATCGACCCGTCCAATTCCTTTGGTTCTTGCCAATTGGTCTTTGATGTTAATCAGTGCATAGTTACCTAGAAAGTCCTGATCATACCTCCCATCAGAAGTTAGCGTTACCAACATCAGGATATTTGGTAATGATTTCATGGTTGTAACACCAAATTTAGTAACCTCTTGTGGTAATTTTGCTGATGCAGCAGATACTCTGTTTTGAGCCAAAACGGTATTCATATCGGGATCTGTACCTACATCAAAGGAGATTTCGATTACCATGGAGCCATCATTCGCATTGGTGGATTTCATATAGATCATATTATCTACACCATTAATTTCCTGTTCCAATGGAGTGGCTACTGATTCTTCCACAGTAATGGCATTGGCTCCGGTATAGTTTGCCCTTACCTGTACAATTGGAGGTGTTAGATTGGGGTATTGCTCAATCGGAAGACCAATCATGGAAACTGAGCCCACTATCACAATGACAATAGCGATAACCATTGCAACAATAGGGCGATGCACGAAAAAATTTCCTTTATTTTCACTCATTGTTTTCCCTATTGATTTGTTTGACTCTTGTAATCTACAATTTCAGGGTTGATGGTTAGCCCCGAAGCAACCTTCTGTAATCCGTTAACAACTACTTTGTCTCCAGCTTTTAGTCCATCCTTCACCATCCAAAGATCATCCATTCTCTCTGTGGCTACTATTTGACGTGCATTTACCTTGTTATCACTACCAACAACAAATACCGATCTTTGACCTTGCAATTCCATGACACTTCGCTGTGGAACCAAAACAGCATCGCTTACTGTTTCCATCTTAACTTTGACTTTTGAAAACATCCCCGGGCGCAACAGCTTTTTTGGATTGGGAAAGGTAGCTTGGATCAGGATTGTCCCTGTGGAGGTGTCAACATTTCGGTCAACGAAATCGATGCTTCCTTTTTCTTCATACATTGACCCATCAGCTAGAATTAACTCTAAATTATTTTTTTTCCTTTCTGTGGATTGGTCATTGTTCAATCGAGATTGGATTGTTTTACTTAAAATGAGGTACTCTGCTTCTGTAATAAAAAATTGCACTCTCGCACTTATAATTTGTGAAACAACATTTAATATGACAGGATTTGGCTCACGGCCAACAAATTCGCCTACTCTCGCCTCCGTCTTTCCGATTATACCGTCAATGGGTGATTTTAGGGTGCAGTAGCTCAAATTGATATTTGCTAGCTTTAAGTTTGCTTGCGCGGCTTTTAACGAAGATTCTGCAGCATCTTTAGTGGCCTGAGCCGCATCCAAATCACTTTTACTCACTGCGTTTATTTCAGCAAGTGGTTTATATCTTCCCAGTTCATTTGTAGCATTTACAAGATAAGTTTGAGCTTCAGCTACGTTGCTTTCCGCTTCTGCCACTTGGGCTAAAAAAGGCTGTGAGTCTATTGTGTAAAGTACCTGTCCCTTATTTACGTTGAATCCTTCTTCAAAGTGAATCCCTTCCAAAAAACCTTCTACACGTGCGCGGATAGGAATATCCAAAAGGCCATATACTTGCCCCACAAATTCCTTATAAATGGGGACGTCCTTTACAATCACAGGGGTGACTTGTATTTTTTGGGGAGGAGGAGTGTTGTCTTTTGTGGTTTGCTCCTTGCAGGACGAAAAAAATAGCGCAAACCCAAAAGTAAGCGCCACTAGGGTGTGGTTAAAATTCATAAGTACAGATGATTAATATCTGAGGAAATTTATGTTTGCATAATAAAACCCAATATTAAATGGTTGGAGGTTAATAACAAAAGCAAAGCGGAATATAATTTATTCTCAACGTACAGATTATCATTTTATTAGCTATCTAAAATGATGCAATGGAAAATACCAATATATCTATGACAACTCTGCCAAAAAAACACAATTATTTCTAAATGTCTTAACGAGGTCAATATATGAGGGTATATTCACCTACTTTGTTTCCCATGGTGTTCAACAAAGTCTCTATCATTATTCCTACTTTAAATGAGGAAAGGATTCTTCCTGTACTGTTCCAAAATCTGGAACAGCTAAATCCCAAACCTTACGAAATAATATTTGTGGATGCCTCGAGTAAAGATGAAACGGCTTGTATGATCAGGGACAAGGGTTATCAATTGATTCATTCGGTGGGCAAGGGCAGGGCTTTGCAAATGAATGAGGGAGCCTATCGTGCTCATGGAGATTTACTAGTTTTTTTACACGCAGATACGCTTGTGCCTCATCATCTGGTTCGGATTGTCAATTCTACTCTTGAAAATAAAAAACTAATATTAGCAGGATTTACCAGTATCATGAAGGGACAAAAAAAGGTTAGACAATTCATCAGTTTTCAAAATCAAATGAAAACATATTTTGGCGCACTTATTTATAATCCGATAAGGTGTATGTGCTATGGATTTCGGTTGCTTTTTGGAGATCAGGTAATGTTTTGTAGAAAGTCGGACTTTTTAAAAATTGGAGGATTTAATCATGATCTTCCTGTGATGGAAGATGCGGATTTATGCATGCGACTGAACAAGCTAGGGGCTATTAAGCAAATAAAAGACAAGGTGTATTCATCGGATCGAAGAGTGGCTAAACTCGGGACATTCAATGCCTACGTTCGGTATTTGAAAATTTACTTCTTCTGGAGGATGGGTGTTTCTCCAAAATGGCTGAAGGCTCAATATGAGGATATTCGGTAGCTCGTTTGGATATTTCCTCCGTTGAAATAAATAATATTAGCAATGATATAGGCCAACACTACTAGCACTATGCCAATCATGAAGATGTTATATGACAACCTTAAATATTTATTTTTTTTGTCGAGCAACTTTGCCAGAAAATAAATGTCATCTATAAAGCTGGAGTATAAATAGTTAGCATCATTCATCATTTTTATCATATGCTGTTTATAATCTTTTTTGCTCATTTCGCGGAAGTTGCCAAAGGACGAAAGGTTGATGTTTTTATTTTCAATATCTTTTCTCAGATACTTACCTTTGTTCACATTGGGTCGGAGTATTAATATTGAAAAAATAATTATCACAATATTTAATACCAAAAGAATATAGGAGGGAGCGGTAAGCTGCGGATTGTTACCAAGCGATTGTATTACTCCACCAATGATAATCGAAAAAATAATTGAATTGACTAAGATCAGAATATTTGCTTTGCTGTTTGCCATCGCGCTCAACTTCAGGTAGTTTCGCGATTTTATCCTATACATGGCTCCAACATCTCGGCCAGGCCTATCTTCGACTTCTTTTAGCTTCTTTTTTAGTTCTTTTATTTTAATCGGATCAATTTTAAGGTCTTTGCTAATAGCTTCGTTCTTTTGTCTGCCAAGTTTTTGTAGTATTTTGATTTGAGTTACTTTGTTTTTATCCACTTTAGGAGCTAGCACTGTTTGGCCATAATCAGTATAGTAGTAGTGGGAATTCAGAAAATCCAAGTTGTTTTTATGCCAATCCGATTCGAACAGATTTTTACCCTTCACATGCTCCAATTCACTTTTCAGTAAAAAGAGTTTATCAAAATATGACTTTTTGGAAAGGTGAATAAAATCTGCATCATGAAGAATTTTTTGTATGGTATTTTGAGGCTTTTTATTTACTCTAGTTGAGTCAATGGATTCAATCACCTGATTCATCTTGTCCTCGGGATAATTATGTTTTTCTAAAAAATCCCTTGCGACTTCAATGCTTTTATCTTCATGGCGATCGTAGGTATGTCTAAAACCTGTGTCGTGAAACCAAGCAGAAAGAAGCAATATTTCTTTTTCAGTTTCTGTCAGATTACAATATGTGCCAATTTTGTCAGCAGCCATTACTACCTCCCTAGTGTGAGATAGGTTATGGTATACCAAAGACTTTGGAAGCGAAAGCAATATTTCTGTTGCTGCTGTTTGTGCTAGGGGTAATATTGATAGATTATTTTCCATTTGTCTAGTGAAGTTTAAATTTGGGCGAATATACCAAGATTTTATGCTTCCTTAAAGGCCATGTTAAAAGAGGAATTTAATAGGTTTATAAAGCTCATGTTGGGCGATAGCCAAACTCAATGTTATTAGTGAGATTCGCCCAACTTGGTTAATTGGTTAAAGTTAATCCCTCTCAAAAAAATCACAGATGATAATAAACCACCAAATTTTGGTTCAAACCAATGATGAAACTTACAACCCGACATGATTGATGGGTTTTTATTTATAAGTCTATAAAAATATAAAGATATTCGGGCTCTAAAAAATAGGATATATTCATAACAAGAACCATGGTTAAAACACACATTTATCTATTTCTTTTGGTGATATTGACTCAGGTAGAAACATTTGGCCAGTCCTTTGCTATTGATGAAGAAATAGATAAAACTGAACTTTCCGTAGCCAATGGTAATTTCCTTTCAGCGGCAAAATCAAGTTTTGAAATAGGCAAATATTATAAAAATAGAAAACAGTTTCATGAAGCAATACTTTATTTTTCTAACTCTATAACCAATGCTACAAAGTCAAATGAGATTACCATAGAAAGTAGAGCTACCTATCAAAAAGGCCTTTCAGAAAAACTGTTGGCTGAATCCGGAAAGCTTTCGATGACGGAAGAGCAGGATCAATACAAAGCGTGTATTGAAAGTTTTAAGCGTGCACATGTATTGTTTTCCAAAAATAAGAGGAGTGGAACCCGGGAGGATTTGAATGCGCTATTGTATGGAGGAGAGGCACTTTTTATTGTAGGAAACTATGAAGAGTCTGTCGGTCCTTTGAAAACGGTACTTCGATATGCGCAAAAGAATCGTGATTCAGGTTATATATTAAAATCCAGCGATTTATTGGCAAAAAACTACCAGCAACTCAATGATGGATTAAATCGGGAATACTATCAATCAATCTACGATAGCTATTTTGAATTGAACATGTCGAAGGATTCCCTGATTCGGGCGAAAAACCAATTAAGGGTATCATCTGACTCATTGGCGAGGTCGCATCAAAAGTTAAAAGTTTCTAAAGACTCTATTGAACGCATTCGAAGATCGCTCGAAATCACAGAGCAATCCCTCAATCAATCTAAAGATTCACTTATGCGGTCCCAGGAGTCGCTAAGGAGATCGGAAGCCTCCCTTAGGAATTCTCAGCAATCACTTCAAATTTCCAAAGATTCACTCATGCGTTCCCTTCAGGAAATCGCCGTGCTTGATTCTGCAAACATGGAACAGCGTACTGCATTGGAAATCCGACAAGCCGAGATTATCAAAAAACAAAATGAAATAATTCAGCAGCAAACTCAGATTAGTGAAAAAGAGCAGGAGATCAAGAGAAAAGTTGAAGATATCAATAAGAAGAACGAAGAGATAGAACACAAGGAAAAGACTATCGATTCCATAAAAGGCACACTTTCAGAAACATCTGAGAATTTGAAAATCATGATGGGTGTGGTCGCGGCAGTTGGTTTGTTGCTCTTGCTGGCAATGCTTGCTTATCAATTTAAAAGAAGAACTAATAAAAAACTGGAAGAAAACAATCGAAAAATACTCCAACAAAAGGAACTCTTAGAAAAGCGACAAAAAGAACTGAGTGATGAAAAATCAAAAACGGAAGCTTTGCTTTTGAATATTTTGCCCGCCCCAGTGGCTGAAGAACTCAGGAATAACAAGAAAGTTACACCAAGATATTACAAAAAAGTAACAATCATGTTCACGGATTTTAAGGGCTTTACCACCATTGCAGAGACGATGAGCCCCGGTGAGGTTGTGAAGGAGCTTGATGCTTGTTTCATGGCTTTTGACCAGATTATCGATAACTATGAAGAGAAGGTGGGAAGGAAGTGTATAGAAAAGATTAAGACAATAGGAGACGGATATATGTGTGCCGGAGGTGTGCCGATAGCCAATGAATCCAATCCGCTGGATGTGGTGCGCGTAGGATTGGCTATGAATGAGTATATGGAAAAAAGGAAAATGGAAAAGATAACTCGCAACGAGCCATTTTTTGAAATTAGGATTGGAGTGAATACAGGTTCTGTTGTAGCAGGTGTAGTAGGAAAAAGAAAATTTGCCTACGATATCTGGGGCGATGCTGTCAACCTTGCCAGTCGTATGGAGTCAAGTGGAGAAGTAGGCAGGGTAAATATTTCTGGGGAAACTTATCGCTATATCAAAGATAAATATTTTTTTACCCATCGGGGGAAAATCCAAGCCAAAAATAAAGGCGAGATAGATATGTATTTTGTAGATGGCAGAGTGAAATATGCCCCAAAACCCAGTGATGATGTCGAGGCCAAAAGCTAGTATTTTTGCAAGGAAGCATCTATTTCATTTGCCCACGCAAGGATGCCCCCTTCGAGGTTGATGCAATTTCTGAACCCAAGCTGTTCTAATTTTTCTATTGCTTTGGCGCTTCTTACTCCACTTTTGCAATGAACGATCACTTTTTTTGAGGAAGAAATTTCATGGCTTCTTTGCTCGATTTCATTGAGTGGAATCAAAGTTCCCCCAATATTAGAAATGTCAAATTCGTAAGGCTCACGAACGTCAATGAGCTGAAAATCTTGAGCACCTTCCATCAATTCTTTTAGAGCTGCTACAGATATTTGCTCAATACTTTTTGAATTTTTATTTTTCAAGCCACAAAAATCTTCATAGTCCAGCAGTTTGGTTGGAGGTGTTAGGTTCGGGTTTTTAGTGATTTTTAATGTGCGTGTTTCAAAAGTCAATGCGTCCATGATGAAGAGTTTCCCAGCTAGAGGATCTCCGATTCCAGTTAAAACCTTAATGATTTCGCTGGCTTGAAGTGTGCCAATTATCCCCGGTAATACACCGAGAACCCCGCCTTCTGCACAGTTGGGAACCAAGCCAGGGGGTGGAGGTGTAGGAAAGATATCTCTGTATTGAGGACCAAAGGTACCGTTGTCATTTGGAAAATTAAACACAGATATCTGTCCTTCAAATCTGAATATTGATCCATGGACATTTGGTATATTTAGTAGCACACAGGCGTCATTCACTAAATATCTGGTCGGAAAGTTATCCGTTCCATCTGCAACCAAATCGTAGTTGGTCATGGTTTTTAGGGCATTTTCTGAGCTTAATTTTTCATTGTGGACAGTGAAGTTTACATGTGGATTAAGTTTTGAAAGTTTTTTCGCTGCGACTTCTGCCTTTGGTTTTCCGACGTCATCAATTGTGAAAAGCACTTGTCTATGAAGGTTGGATTCATCTACCACATCAAAGTCAATGATGCCGATATGGCCAACTCCTGCTGCTGTAAGATATAAAAGCATGGGACAGCCCAGTCCGCCTGCTCCAACGATCAGCACTCTACTTTGCTTTAGTTTTCGCTGCCCTTCAATATTAAACTCCGGAAGGGTTAGTTGCCGACTGTAACGCGCCAGTTCTTCTGCGCTAAATTGCTGTTTGTCCATAGGTGTAATTTAAAACTTAAACCGGATATCCAAAATTTGGTTCAAATCCATCAAAATCTTTTTAGGATCAAATCAGAAACAGTATCTCCTATAGCCAGCGAAGAAGTTGCGGCAGGTGAGGGGGCATTACAAACATTCACGGCATGCTCATTTTCATAAATCAAAAAGTCATCGATCAAGCCACCATTGCGATCGCAGGCCTGCGCACGGATTCCCGCACCACCTTCTTCCAAATCGCTCTTCTGAATTTCAGGAATTAGTTTTTGCAATGCTTTTGTAAAGGCACTTTTGGAAAATGATCGATACATTTCCCCAAAACCTGTTGACCAATACTTTGCTGCCACTTTTTGAAAACCGGGCCACATTAGCGTTTCTGTCAACTCCGGTAAGTTGATCTGCAATTTTTTGTATCCTTCTCTGGCAAATGCCAAAACAGCATTTGGCCCGGCCTCAATGCCTCCATTAACCATGCGGGTGAAGTGTACTCCCAGAAATGGAAATGCTGGATCAGGAACCGGATAGATCAGGTTTTTTACCAAATAGTGACTTTCTTTTTTCAGCTTGAAATACTCGCCACGAAAAGGAATTATTTTTATATCAATATCCTGACCAGTCATCTTTGCAACTTTATCAGAATACAATCCGGCACAGTTTACGAGCAATTTTGTTTCATAGCTTCCCTTGTTGGTCTCTACTGTTACATGGTTTTTTGATGGTTTTATGTGCAAAACCTTTTCCCCTGTCTGGATGATTCCACCTGCCTTCTGTATGTTTTCAGCGTATTTTAGCGACACCTCCTTGTAGTCTATGATGCCTGTTTCCGGTACAGAAATGCCTTTAATTCCATGGACATGAGGCTCAATTTCGTGCAGCTCTTTTTCGGAAATCATTTTGATTCCCTTCAATCCGTTTAGATTTCCTCTTTCGAAAAGTGTATCGAGCGACTGAAGCTGGTGCTCGTCAGTGGCCACGATCACTTTGCCGCAAAGTTCGTATTTGATATTTTCCTTGTCGCAAAAATCAAGGAGCAAGTCGTAGCCTTTTCTACAATTGGTGGCCTTTAAACTCCCCGGTTTATAATAAATCCCTGAGTGGATCACTCCGCTGTTATTGCCGGTTTGATGGCTACTGATGGCCGTTTCTTTCTCTAGAAGGAGTAATTTGATTCCGGGTTTTTTATTTGTCAGTTGCATTGCAGTAGCTAATCCTACTATTCCGCCTCCGATCACAATCACGTCATGGTTTTTTGCCATATTTTTACTAAAAATTATATTGTAAGGCAAATTTATTAGAATAGTTGAAAGGAGGTAGCAGTTGTGGCGAGCTAATTTTAATTATTTTTGATCAATATGATATAGCTCATATTTTCACCCGATATTACCAATTAGTTTTGAATCATAATTTATGATTCTAACAACAAAAATTATAGTTCCATCATGATAAAGTTCACAAGTGCCCAAGAGGCAGTAAAAGCGATAAAGACCAATGACCGTGTTCACATGAGTAGTGTGGCTGTTACACCGCATCACCTGATTGATGCAATGGTAGAGCGAGGCAGAAACAAAGAATTTAAAAATGTAACCATTCAACACATCCATACAGAAGGGTCGGCTCCCTATGCAGATAAAGAGTTTGAGGGAACTTTTCAGTTAGAGTCCTTTTTTGTTGGCGCAAATGTCAGGAAGCAAACCCAGGCCGGTTTTGCAGATTATATTCCGGTTTTTCTTAGCGAAACCCAAAAATTGATTCGCCAGAAATATATTCATGTAAATGTAGCTATGGTCATGGTTTCGCCTCCTGATAAGCATGGATTTGTGTCGTTGGGTACTTCCGTTGATGCTTCCCTCGCGGCTGTGCAGGAAGCGGATGTGGTCATTGCTCAGGTAAATAAACATGTGCCAAGAGCATGGGGGGATGCTATGGTGCACGTTCGTAATATTGATCATTTCGTTGCGCATGATGCTCCATTGTATACCCATGAAAATGCCCCAATATCTGAAATAGAAAAAACAATTGGGAGAAACGTAGCAGAGCTTGTACAAGACGGTGCCTGTTTGCAAATGGGCATAGGAGGTATCCCCAATGCGGTTTTGGCAGAGTTGGGGAATCATAAAAACCTAGGTGTGCACACCGAAATGTTTTCTGATGGCTTATTGCCTCTGGTAAAAAGTGGCGTGGTCAATGGTCTGGAAAAGCAAATTGATAAGGGTAAAATTGTCGCTTCATTTTTAATGGGTTCGCAGGCACTTTATGACTTTATAGATGACAACCCTATGGTGGCCATGATGGATGTGGCACATACCAATAGTGTTCATGTGATTCGGAAAATCAAAAAAGTAACGGCTATCAATTCTGCCCTATCAATAGATTTGACGGGGCAGGTATGTGCCGATTCTATCGGCACCACATTTTATTCCGGCGTAGGCGGGCAGATTGATTTTATTCGTGGAGCAGGGTATTCGGAAGGAGGGAAACCCATTATTGCTATGCCTTCCGCTACAGGCAAAGGGCTCTCGAAAATTTCTCCCACTCTTATGGAAGGAGCTGGCGTAGTTACCACACGCGCTAATATGCATTGGTTGGTTACGGAATATGGTAGGGTGAATTTATATGGTAGACCATTGCAAGAAAGGGCAAAGCTCATCATTTCCATAGCACATCCAGACCATCGGGAGGTTTTAGAAAAAGCAGCTTTTGAGCGGTATGGAAGTCATTTTTATTTTGTTCCGTAGCTATCAAGTTACTTTTATAAAGAAATATTTTTCATGGATTTTGGATGCTTTTAAGTGGTTTTTTTACCGTATGATTGGATTGTTATAAAAGGTGCCTACGCTAAACCAATAGGCCATAAATGATGGGATCGTTGGTAAACTTTCCCCAAGGTTTGGCCCGATGGTTACATTACCAAAGAGATCATAGGTATTTCCTATATCATCTTTTAACGTCATTTGTTTGTCAGCAGTCGAAATTGAAAATGTACGTTTATCGTTATTCAGTTTATTCTCAAAAGCCACCATAAATTGTTTATCATTATTGCCGATAAGGACGATGTCCTTATCATTGATTTCACCATAGATTACCTTTGTGTCACCTTCAAATGATTCAAAGGTATATGCCGTGGCTTTCGATCCATCGATAACTGCCAGCACGCGCTTTTTGAAGGGTAATCGGGTGTCAGACTTACTGATTGGAAAGAGCAATGCGGCATTGTTGGTTTTATAGTCACCATATGGATACCTGTCGTAATTGCTGTAATAACCTGTATTTGTCGTTACTACTGTGCTGTTAGGATATAATTCTTTCCAGGTTTCCCATGTGGTTTCCAATACTTTGAAAGTCTCTACTTCCTCACCTATAAAATCTCCATTTACACATTTTAAGCTGATTTGGCACCAGTTGCTTCCCGATTGTCTATCGTAAGGAATTAGATTGGTGTTGTACAGCAGCCCGCTTACACCAAAAGTAGTCTCCACTCCATCGAGTACCCGATTCCAGGCGATACCGGTACCAGTCAAAGGACAATAGGTAATCGCCACTTTTTTGCCGTTTAAATTATCATTAATGATTTCGTGCCAATCCAAAACTTTATGCGGATATGCTCGGTATCCATTGGCATGGCTAAATCCGATCACCAAATCATCATCTTTCAAAAAATCGACCTCGTCAACGTTTTTTACTTCAGGGTCTGTCAGGGCTGGGATGCCGTCTTTTCCTGGTCCACCGTCGAATACTTCTGCTTGAGGGATGAGCCAGCCATTGGTATTGCCATTGTTTCCCCCATTGGCACCTCCGCCATTGTTTTGTGGAGGACTTTGACTTTCCGTTTGGCAGGAAACCAACAGAAGTGATGTGAATATTGATAGTATGGTTTTCATTCTATTATGTTTTTAAAAACGTATGAAAAGCATGGAATTTCCATGCTTTTTAGATCAAAATTTTAAGTATTCATTTTTAGTATTAATCTTTATGAAAAGTCCGGTTTGGACTCTAAAAGTTGGAGAAAGCTGTGTTCCTTCCACCTTGCTGAATATTGGTAATTCGACATTGGCATTGACTGCCAACTTTGGTGAAATATTTAATGCCAAACCAGGGGCGAGAAACACCCAATCGCCTCCGGTGTTTGGCATGTTCAGATCGTTAAATCTATCCCTCAAGGCTTTTCTGTATCTGAGTGTCATAGAAGTATCTATCACTTTATTCCAAAGCGGAAAGTTATCATTGAGTGTCACGAGCAATTGTAGTTCATTACCAAACTGGTAAGTTTCATCGCCAAGGTAGTTCCGGTTTTTGCCTTTTAAGCTCATGATCATTGTAGAGGAAATTGTTGCTGTTGGTCGCAACTGAAGGGTATATATTCCATTGACCCAGACCAAGGCATCCCATGAGCCACTGCCCGGCTGCAGATCAGCGTTCAGCGGAATGCCGTCATGACGTGTCAAATCCGATTTTCCGGTTGGTATTTTGGCTCCGGTGGCAAGCGTAAATATTAATCGGGGGTTATCGGGATTTGTCAATCTGTATTTAGCCAAAACAGCCGCATCACCAAATCCATTCGTAGAGACATAGTCTGTTTGGTCAAATTGCCTGATGCGCCGTTCTTGTTTTACATAAGACATAAAAAGATCCAGAGACCATCTGTTGGAAATGGAGTAGCCGGTTTGGAATAGAACGGATTGTGTGGTTCTTTCCCGGGATTTGTCTTGTAAAGTGCCGCTACTTTCTTTTAGGGTTTTCAACACATTGATATCATAGCCAAGGCTCATTTGCCAAATACCAATATCATTGGGAGGCAAACCTAGATTTCCTGATATAGGCACACCACCAGAACAGCATGTTTGTCCAATGGAGGTAAATGGCAGCAAGAAAGCCCAACCCCAAATAAAAAAGTATCTAAAATCCATGAAATAAAAGTATATGGATAGTTGGAGCTAAATTGTCTAAGTCTTGACAACCTGGCCTACAGGATGTCCTCAACCCGACCTCAGTAGGAGATTGTTATGAAGCAAGAAGCATCTGGAAGATTATCGAAAATTATACAAGAATATCGCTGCTCACTATGGTTTAATTTATAATTTAGTGGTTGAATATATTTTTTAAAATAAAGGCAATTACAATGAATAATAACACCATTCACGGGAACAGACTGCATGGCGCATTACCAAAAGTGGGCATCCGTCCCACCATTGATGGAAGGCTCGGTGGCGTACGCGAATCTTTGGAGACCATCACCATGGACATGGCTAAAAATGTAGCCGAAATGATTTCTTCAACCCTTCGCCATCCTGATGGCAGCAAGGTAGAATGCGTGATCGCGGATACTACTATTGGTAGGGTAGCTGAGTCTGCTATGTGTGAAGAAAAATTTGAGAGGGAAGGTGTGGGTGTTTCGCTAACAGTAACACCTTGCTGGTGCTATGGTAGTGAAACAATGGACACCAATCTAACTAGACCGAAGGCCATTTGGGGCTTTAATGGGACTGAGCGTCCTGGTGCTGTTTATCTTGCGGCTACACTAGCGGGTCACAATCAAAAAGGATTACCGGCATTTAGTATTTATGGACGTGACGTTCAAGATGTTGGAGATCAGACGATCCCTGATGATGTGAAAGGAAAGATTTTGAAATTTGCCAAAGCGGGATTGGCAGTCGCTACCATGAAAAATAAGTCCTATTTATCCATTGGTTCTGTATCGATGGGCATTGCGGGATCTATTGTAAACGCTGACTTTTTTGAAGATTACTTGGGGATGCGGTGTGAAAACGTGGACATGTCCGAAGTTTCTAGAAGGGTAGAAAAGGGCATTTTTGATCCGGAGGAATTCAAAAAGGCGTTGGCTTGGGTAAAGCAAAATTGCAAGATAGGAAAGGATTATAACCCAGAAGGTGATCAACACAATGAGGAGACACTGAATAAAGAATGGGAATATGTGGTGAAAATGACCTTGATCATTCGCGACTTGATGATAGGAAATCCAAAGTTGAAAGAACTTGGTTTTGGTGAAGAATCATTAGGGCATAATGCCATCGCATCGGGATTTCAAGGACAACGGCAATGGACAGATTATCTGCCAAATGGTGATTTTTCTGAAGCAATTTTGAATAGCTCTTTCGATTGGAACGGATTGCGACAAGCATTTATGGTCGCCACAGAAAATGATAGTCTCAATGGAGCTAGCATGCTTTTTGGCCACTTACTCAATGATTGTGCGCAAGTATTTTCTGATGTCAGAACCTTCTGGAGTCCTGATGCTGTGGAGCGCGTGACCGGATGGAAACCTAGCGATATGGCCAAAGATGGCTTTATTCACCTGATTAATTCTGGATCATCAGCCCTTGATGGAAATGGAGAACAATCAATTGATGGGAAACCAGCCATGAAGCCATATTGGGAAATATCTGAAGAAGAGAAAAATAAGTGTTTGGCAGAAACGCAATGGCCACCAGCTAGTTATGAATATTTTAGAGGTGGAGGATTTTCTTCTTTGTTCAAAACAAAAGGAGGAATGCCTGTGACCATGTGCAGAATCAATCTGATAAAGGGTGTTGGGCCGGTGATGCAAATTGCGGAAGGCTGGTCAGTAGAATTGCCTGAGGAAGTGCACAAAACATTGGACGAGCGTACCAATCCAACTTGGCCAACCACTTGGTTCGTGCCGAGGACGACAGGTAAAGGCCCTTTCAAGGATGTATATTCTGTTATGGCAAATTGGGGTGCCAATCATGGCGCATTCAGTTATGGACATTATGGCGCAGATTTGATCACGCTTTGCTCGATGTTGCGCATTCCGGTTAACATGCACAATGTGGATGAAGATCAGATTTTCAGACCTAGCGCATGGAACATGCTAGGCATGGATACTGAAGGGTCTGACTTCAGGGCATGTCAAAATTTCGGGCCTATTTATGGCAAGAATTAAATTGCATTAAGGAACCAAAGCGCTTGCAAAAGACCTTTGACAATAATTATAAAAAAGAAGGCACCTTTAACGGGGTGCTTTCTTTTTTATAAGAAAAAAATCCTACATTTTGGTCAATATTAACAACACCCCAATATTATGAAAAAATATGTCATTGCGCTGGACGCTGGCACTACTTCCAATAGAGCCGTGATTTTTGATCAAGATCTGAATATCCAAGGAATTTCGCAGCAAGAATTCCAACAATATTTTCCAAAGCCCGGTTGGGTTGAGCACGATGCCAATGAGATTTGGAAATCGCAACTCGCAGTCCTCAAAAAGTCTTTTGAGCAGCACAATATTTCTAAAGATGAAATAGC
>JAUHYU010000074.1 GCA_030426345.1 Bacteroidia bacterium | reverse complement strand
AACTTTAGTCGCGCCAAAAGCTGTGGTTACAGCTACAATGTCGCCCTCATTGAGATAGCGGATAGCAGCATCATCGGGGTGTATTTCCAAAAATGGCTTGTCGATGTGCTGGTTGAGCTTGCTCACCTTTCGCGTCTTGGTCATGGTGTGCCACTGATCGCGGATCCTTCCGGTCGTCAAAATCAATGGGAAATCCATGGTTGGCATGGCCGATTTGTTAGCTGGGTTTTCCAAAGGAAACAGCACAGCATTGCCGGTAGGCGTGAAAAACTTATGGTCTTCAAACAGCCTTTCCATTCCTTCCGGCTTGTCGGCAGTCACTGGCCATTGCATGGTGCCATTTTGCTGCAATTTTTCGTACGTCAGGTGGCTGATGTCAATATTGGTCCCCTTGGTAAGCTGGCAATGCTCTTCGAATATTTCTGCCTGATTTTGGAAATCAAAGCCCTCAAAATCCATGGCCTTGGCAAAGCGCATCAGTATCTCGCTATCTGACAATGCCTCTCCCGGAGCATCCATCACTTTGCTCAAGTGGCTTATGCGCCTTTCGGAGTTGGTCATGGTGCCTTCCTTTTCGAAATGCCCGGCAGCAGGCAGCACCAAATCAGCATATTCCAATGTATCAGCATTTTTGGATATATCTTGAACAATGACGAAACGTGCATTTTTCAGCGCTTTTTCTACCCTTTCCAAATTCGGCAAACTCACTAGTGGATTGGTGCAGATAATCCAAATTGCTTTTAATTTTCCAGATTCAAGGCCGTCGATCATTTGCGTGGCTGTGAGCCCCGGTTGATCAGGCACCTTATCCACTCCCCAAAAGTCGGCCACTTCTTGTCTGGCAGCTGGGTCAGCGAGCTTACGGTGTGCAGGCAGCAAGCTGGACATCCCACCAACTTCGCGTCCACCCATGGCGTTTGGCTGTCCCGTCAGGGAAAATGGCCCAGCCCCCGGCTTTCCGATTTGGCCTGTGATCAAGTTAAGGCTGATCAGTGCTTTGTTTTTATCGACCCCGATCACACTTTGGTTCAGGCCCATAGCCCACATCGTGAGCATGGCTTTGGAGTCAGAAATAAACTGTGCGGCCTTTACGATATCGTCTTCGGCAACGCCACAGATTTCGGCTACGTCTTCTATCCTTTGTTTATAAATCGAGTTTTTATATGCTTCAAAACCATCTACGTGTTGCGCTATAAAATCATAGTCGATAGCCCCATTTTGAATCAATAATTTCCCTATGGCATTGTACAGATAGATGTCTGTACCCGGGTTGATCTGCAAATGCAAGTCTGCCTGAGTACAAGTCTGCGTTTTGCGCGGATCGATCACTATGATTTTGATGTCCGGGTTTTCCAGCTTCCTGGCTTCGATGCGGCGATACAATATCGGATGACACCAGGCAGGATTTGCGCCCGCGATCACGAAGCAATCTGCCAATTCGATATCGCTGTATGAAAACGGAGGAGAATCCTCTCCGAGCATCTGCGCATAGCCAGAGACAGCACTGCTCATACAAAGTCGGGAATTGGTATCGATGTTGTTGGTGCCAATGTATCCCTTGGCGAGCTTGTTGACGAGGTAATACTCTTCCGTAAGGCACTGACCAGAAACATAAAATCCTACTGAATCAGGGCCGTATTTTTGAATGATCGACTTGAAAACTGCCGAGGTACGCTGGATGGCCGTATCCCAATCCACACGTTTGCGCTCACCAAAACGGTTCCAACGCATTTCCGGATAGAGCAACCTGTCCGACTTGTCCATCATGGTATAATGGAGATTCATCCCTTTGGAGCAAAGCATGCCCTTGTTTACCGGATGGTCCACATCCCCCACAACCTCTATTTTCCCCTTCCGGTCTTTCTTCACCTCGATACCACAGCCAACACCACAGTAAGAACAGGTAGATTTAAAAGACGTATATTTTCCGGTAATCATCTCATCTCGTATTTCATCTACACCAACCTATCAACAAAAACTTTTTTAATTTTATTAGAATGGCTTTTCGCTTTTTGTGGCCACAAATACAGGAACCATTTCATTCATGCTTGCCAAGGAGGCATCCATTTCTAACTTAGTTTCCTTCTCATCGGCTTCAGAAAACCTAACAACCAGTGACACAAATGAGACACCCACCACACAAATTCCTAAAATAAAAAGTGCTTCAGGATAGGTTAATGATTCACTTTTGAATAAAAAACCAGCTAACACGGCACCTGCATTTCCTCCGGCTCCTACTATTCCTGATATGGTTCCAATGGCTTTTTTATTGATAAAGGGCACCACTGAAAATGTAGCACCTTCGGACATCTGTACGCAAAGACTAAAGAATATCATACTCGTGATAGCCAATGGCAATATTGTCATTTGAGAGAACAAGATTAGCATGACTCCCTCTAGCAAAAGAATTACGAACAAAAAATACACACGGCCTTTCAATCCAAACCTGATCCCAAACTTATCTCCAAACCATCCCCCCAGAGATCTGGCAAATAGGTTCATCAATCCAAATAATCCTGCAATAAGACCGGCTGTTTTCAAGTCGAGCGTGAAGTAATCCATATAATAAATAGCAGCGATGTTGTTGATCGTCAGCTCCACACCAAAGCACGCACCATAGATCAAAAACAATCCCCAAACCCTATAATCTTTGATAGCTGCTAAAAATGCACCTTTCTTTTCCTTTTCCTTCATTTTATAATTAGGATCATTCTTTTTTAGATCGTTGATATTCCCTTCAGGGGTATCCTGTGTCAAGTTATAATAAATAATCCCTACAATAAATAGTGCTACTCCAGGTATCACCATAGCATACCTCCATGCCGCAGAATCAATAAATCCTAGCCCCACAAACCCAGCGAATATTAGCGGCATTATCATCTGGGTAACTCCTCCTCCAAGATTACCCCATCCAGCGGTTGTTGCATTTGCAGTACCTACTATATTAGGTGCAAACATCACAGAAGTGTGATATTGAGTGATTACAAATGATGCCCCTATCACTCCAATAGCCAATCGAAATAGTAGAAAAGACTCGTAGCTATTGCTCATTCCAATGAGCATAACGGGGATAGAACCAAACATAAGCAATACTGTGTAAGTGATGCGCGGTCCGATTTTATCGCAAAGCCATCCAATCAACAATCTAGCAATAACTGTAATAGCCACTGAGGCAATAATAGTATTGCCAATTTGTGCCTTAGTAAGCAATAGTTCATCTCTGACAATGGCCATCAGAGGGGCAATGCCAAACCACCCGAAAAAACATAGAAAAAATGCTATCCAAGACAAATGGAAGGCCCTCATTTGAGGTGTTTTAAAATTAAGTAAGCTAATTTTAGTTGCTTTTGTGATTTCGCCCATGATTCCTTTTGTTATTGATCTAACAATCCATGAATATTGGACAGTTAAATCTATCTAAATAATTAAGTGTTTTACGTAGGCAAATATATTAATTATTTATATATACTACGTATTTATACGTATTTATTTTAACCAATAAGCATACACCCAGATATAACCCAAAGTCATAGTTCAAGTCATTTTGTGGATTAATAGATACTGTCCATACTTTTTCTCGAAAATTCCCCTACGTAATCTTTATTATAAAAATACGTAACCGTATTCCCCTACATATTCATAACCTGTACAAGCCCACGATGAAAAACCAGGACAAGCCAGAACCAAAAAATCACGCAGACCTGCCTGGCCGGTAGCCAGGTTTTCGCTGATTCCATTTTTGCGTTTTCTGAGTGATCTGCGTCCAATGTTCTGTCAACCAATACACTAATATTATTGATAAGATGCTAAAACAAAGCACCCTTTTCATGACCAAAAAGGGTTGAAAATCCATGAAATATGGCAGGGGGGCATTAAGGCCTTGTTATCTTCATCGCCTAAATTCTGCGTAATAAGCATCAGAAATCCATGAATAGGAATGGCTGTTATGGTTTACAGAAAAGCTGGGAAATGCATAAACCGACAAAAATTCTATACCAAATGCTCGTTAATAGCTTTGTTGACCATGTCCACGGCATTGTTGACACCGAGCTTTTTCATGATATTAAACCGATGGGTTTCGATTGTCCGGATACTCTTATCCAAGACCTCGGCAATTTCTTTGTTGTGCTTGCTCTTAATAATCATGGATAATATCTGCTTTTCCCTCTTAGTAAGGTGATAAGTATCTACTTCGGCTGGAGCGTTGAGCTTGGAAGAGGAGCTCCCCCCCAGCAGCTGATTGGCCAAAACATTTGACACTGCACCGCTAAAATATTTGACACCGCGATAAATCTGTTTGAGCGCTTTTACGAATTCGTCTTTATCTATGTCTTTGAGTAGATAGCCGTAAGCCCCAGCACCCAACGCTTGCATCACGTATTCTTCCGAATCGTGCATAGAGAGGATAATCGCCTTGGTAGCCGGCGCCAAAGACTGAAGTTCGGTAGCCGCTTCCAAACCATTCTTCTCAGGCATCCGAATATCCAAGATAATGATGTCGGGATGTAGCTTATGCGCTAGACCTACTGCCTCCACGCCATTGTTTGCCTCTGCGATTACGTTGATTTCTTCGTCAGAATCGAGCATGGCCTTGATGCCCTTTCTCACCAAAACATAATCATCAGCCAATACTATATTAATTTTATTCATAATTCCATGGTTTGTAAATGTTTGACAGGAACGTGCAATTCTATTGAAGTGCCTTTACCGGGCTCAGAGTTTATTTCCAATGTTCCATTGATATATTCCGTCCTTTCATACATATTGAAAAAACCGCTACCGGATTCTATACCGGCATTATCCATCACAGATGGGTCAAACCCATCTCCATCGTCTCTAATTGTTACAATCAGGTTATGATCTGGTATAGATACGCCTACTTCTATCGAAGATGCTTGGGCATATTTAATGGCATTGTTGATGGCTTCCTGCACGATTCTAAACACATTGTTTTCTATTCTTTCAGAAAACCTATCTTTGATCTGCTGAGGATTGTGAAAAGAAATGGATACCTGACTATATTTAGATATCTCCCTTAAAAATAAATTCAACCCCGCAGCTAGACCAAAATCGCCTAACACTGTTGGTTTAAGGTTGAAAGTCACTCGCCTAACTTCCTGTATAGTGTCATTTAGCTGTGCCTTAATTTCCGCCAGTTTTTGAATATTGGCTTCGCCTTCCTTAGGATCGATTCCCTCCATTTGAAACTTTAACGAAGACAGCAATTGCCCTATGCCATCATGGATATCCATTGCCAATCTTTTGCGCTCCTCTTCCTGCCCTTCCAATATCAGGACAGATCGGTACTTCTGTTGATTAATTCGCTTTTCTACCTCGCTACGGTTTTTCTTGTACATCCCTTCTTCTGCCCTTTTTCTGGAACTAATATCCGAACCAATGATCAACACTTCATTGATCTCGTTCAAATCCTTCAACACTGGGCAAATATTAATATCAAGCCAAATGTCGTGGCCATTGTACTTGATTTTGACCTGACCTGACCAGCTTTCGAGATTGGAAATCAATTCTACCAAATCGTCCATAAAATCATCAGAAAGTTCCGATCCGGGGAATAGATCCATTACCCGCATGAGTTTTTGATATGCAACCCCGGTAAGCCTTTGGTAAGCGTCTGTTATCATTGTCACATTGCCTCCACGGTCTGCCTTGGCCAAAAGCCTTGGGCTGTCGTCAGGTTCATTGACTTTCGCCAATTGTTCATATGATTTTTCCAATGAGCTATAAATGGCTGAAATTTCCTTGGCCATTTTATTGGCGTGCTGTTCAGAATCAAATAGCTTTTTGAAAGTTCTATTTATTTTTTTTGCAGATGGCCTGAAAATGAAGAGGATTTCCATCAAAATCAACAACATGTTTATAGCCAACACCAAATATTCCTTCTTCCTTAGATCATCCACTTTGTGTCTGGCAATTTGCTCATAGCTTTTAACTATTTCTTCCATTCCCTGTAGAAATGCTCCCTCGTGACGGCCAATTTGATCGGCACAAAGCATCAAATATCCATGAGATACGTCTGGTTTTATCATTGCCTTAGCAGAGGCAAAAATCGAATCATAATGTGGTTGGATACGCTTATACAAGCTATCAACATATGCGTTATTCTCTCCTTGTTGTAGTGTATTGTGCGCCTTTTTCCATTGCTCGAGAGTTGGATTTAGATCCTTAATGGCCCGGTTTCTAAAATCCACATTGTCAGAATATGCAATATTCCATGAAAGCTTGGCTATTCGTTGGCTCAACATCCGCTGCCTTCCTGCAATGTTGATGGTTTTTGAATCAGTCAACTGAGATTGAAGGTGCCTTTGAATCAAAATCTGCCCAACAATAATGACTGCTGCAATACTGCAAAGTGCCAGAATATACCACAAACCCAATCGGCGAAATTGGCTCTTCTGTGACCTGCTAAAATCCTGGATATTTAGTTTCATAGATAAATTACGTATGCAATTTACGTATTATTACTAAATTGACCTTGATTGAAAAACATAAAATGCAGTAATTTTTGCTACAATATCTTTTGATTTCATTATGCTCAAAAAAAGCCCGACAAGGCCGGCATAATTCACATTTTAACAAAGAGTACTAAAAAGGGCTATTGGGAAAATCCTATATAGACATAATCGTCATCCACTTTTACGGGAAAGGTGGATATAGCTTCAATTTCGTCGTTAAGACATACGCCCGATTTGAGTGAAAATGTTTTTTTGTGATACGGACAAGCCACTTTGGGTTCATCGCCTTGTGACCCTGTCAATCCACGAGACAGTATCATCTGCATTTTGTGCGGACATAAATTTTGACAGGCGTACCATTCCTTACCAGTGTTGAAATTGAATACTGCAATTTGCAAACCCTTGTACTTTACACAGGCTCCTCCATCCATGGGAAAATCATGGATTTTTGCTGCTTTATACCACACTTTTGGCTCTGTCTCTGCTACCTGGTGGCTTTTTAAACTATTCATTATCTCTACCATATTTATCATCTTTGTAATCCTAACAACTAATTACCAGGCTGTGGGAACTTTTTGCCCACGCATATCCATAAAACTAATCCCAGAATCCTGTTCGTCGGAGTTGACAAAATGGGCGAATTTTTTACGCAATTCCGGGTCTTCTATCGCTCGTTTCCACTCACATTCATAATTATCAATCAGTCCTTGCATTTCCAATTCGAGCTTTTCGGCGATGCCCAACGAATCATTCACGACTACCTCTTTCAAATAATCCAAACCTCCATCCAATTTATTGAGCCATGTGGCTGTTCTGGTCAGTGGCGCGGCAGTTTTAATATAATACATCAAAAATCTGTCTATCAATTTTATGCAGGTTTCTGTGTCAACATCATTGGCAAGCAATAGGGCATGTTGAGGCCTCGAACCACCATTGCCACATACGTATAAATTCCACCCCTTTTCTGTGGCAATGATTCCAAAATCTTTTGACTGCGCCTCTGCACATTCGCGAATACAACCTGATACCGCACCCTTTATTTTGTGCGGGGAACGCAAGCCCTTGTATCTGTCTTCTACCCGAATAGCAAACGAAACTGAGTCCTGCACACCATACCTGCACCAGACAGACCCCACGCAACTTTTTACAGTCCTCAATGATTTGGCATAGGCATGGCCACTCTCAAAACCTGCAGCGATCAGTTCCTCCCAAATCGGAGGGAGCTGATCTAACCTCGCACCTAATAAATCTATCCTCTGCCCGCCCGTAATCTTAGTATATAATTCATATTTTTTGGCCACTTGTGCGATTACTAAAAGTTTATCAGCAGTAATCTCCCCTCCGGGAATCCTGGGAATAACAGAGTAAGTGCCACCACGCTGTATATTGGCCAAGAACCTATCATTGGTATCTTGAATAGTATCATGAACGATGGCCGGCTCATTGTAAATACTGGCCAGCAATGATGCTGTCAAAGGTTTGCAGATTTCACAACCGTGACCCGTTCCATGTGCATGAACCAATTCCTGAAATGACTTGATACCATTTATTTTGATCAAATCATATAATTCCTGCCTGCTAAAATCGAAGTGCTCACAAACAGTATTCTTCACAGTTTTTCCCATGGATTTTAGGGTCATTTTCATGATGTCATTGACCATCGGTGTACATCCTCCACATCCTGTACATGCTTTGGTATTGCTCTTGATATCATCCAAAGAACAGGACTCGTCAGCCTTTACAAGGTTGGAAACATCTCCCTTTGATATATTTTCACAGGAACATATAACAGCTTCATCAGGCAGGCTTTCAATACCAAGAGAGGCTCCTTCATCACTTCCATTGGATCTTACCAATAGAGATCCTGGAGATCCCGGAATCTTAATTTTGTTTTGCACCATTTGATGCAAAATATTATAGTCATCAGCATCGCCTACCAAAATACCACCTGTAATGTACTTACCGTCTGGTGTGATATTTAACCGACGATAAATCCCTTCCTGATCATTTTTATAAATCAGAGGTTTCGTAGTCTCATTGTTTCCAAAAGGATTTCCAAAACTTCCTACATCCACACCGATCAGTTTCAGTTTTGTGGACATATCAAACCCTTTAAAACTCTGGGTTTTATCTCCTAATATTTGATTGATGACAACCTCAGCCATCTCGTATCCCGGAGCAACCAATCCATAGATCATATCTCTGTGGCAGGCCACCTCACCAATGGCAAATATTGATGGGTCGTTTGTTTGCATTCCATCATTGACCAGAACCCCTCCACGCTCGTGGGTCGCCAACCCCGAAGACTTAGCTAACTCGTCTCGAGGTCTAATTCCTGCAGATATCACCAACATCTCTACATCCAATTGTGATCCATCTGCAAAAGAAAGGCCTTCCAACTTTCCGTTACCAGCAATATCTTGTGTTGCTTTCCCTGTCAGAATCTGGATACCAAGACTCTCAAGTTTCATCTTCAAAATATCCGATCCTGAATCATCCAACTGCCTGGGCATCAACCGATCAGCAAACTCAACAACATAAGGATTAAGGTTCATGTCCAACAATGCTTTGGCAGCTTCCAAACCAAGAAGCCCTCCACCCAATACAGCAGCTTCTTTCAAGTTTTTGCCATACGACAATATTTGGTTAAGATCTTCTATCGTTCTATACACAAAAACCCCGTCCTTTTCCACACCTTTTATTGGTGGCACAAAAGCACTTGAACCAGTGGCCAATACGAGATAATCATACGATTCCTCTGAACCTTTGTGTGTAGTTATTTTTTTATTCTTTCGGTCTATCTCTGTCACAAGCTCACTTGTGCGCAACTCAATGTCATTGTCTTCATACCAAGTCCGCGGTGCCATTAATAAATCCTCAGCCGTAGAACCCGAGAAATAACTACTCAAATGCACACGATCATAGGCAGGTCGTGGCTCTTCTCCATAGACGGTCAGTGCGACTTGCGAAGCATCGAAGTCCTTTCGCAATTTCTCGCAAAACTTATATCCGACCATTCCATTTCCAACAACGATTATCCTTGTCATAATCAAAATTCTTTTTACCCTCTTTTTTTGTGTAAATTTACGTAGTTAAATTATTATAGCAAGTATCAATACGTATTTTATATCTATGAATTTTACTTATTACCTCGTGTTACAACTATCATTTTTAAACTTTCAACTAGTTAATTAACTGTTACACAGAAAATTGAACACCATACACATCAAGAATAATCTATATTATCTGAATTTCAGGCGATTAAATATTTTACGTATATTTTGAGAGCTAAATCTGGAGACAAGTGCAATCCTCCCAAATGTTTGCCACTTTCCTTAAAGCTACTTTAATTGCACTTTGGAAATAATTCTTAAAAAATGGATGCTACTGCAAAATTTAATCAGGCAATAAATCAATTTGATGCCTATAACAGCAAAGACCCCAATACTTCGATATTCAATGGACAGAGGGTTCCAGATGCCCTGTTATATGCCCAGCGAATGACAGAACAATTGAACATGTATGAGCCTGAAGCATCTGAGCAACTACAATTAGCAGCGCGATGTCAGCATATAGGCAGATGGGAGATATCGCGAAGTGAATACCCCATGGATCGCAAGGGCTATCTTCAATGGCGCAGTCAACTAAAGATTCACCATGCAAAAATTGCTTCACAGATGCTTGAACAGATTGGTTATGATTCATTAACCATTACACAAGTATCTGACCTTCTTGTAAAAAAGCAACTCAAACAAAATTCGGAAACTCAAATATTGGAAGATGTTGTCTGCTTTGTTTTTCTGCAATATTATTTTGACGATTTCTCTAAAGGTCAAGAAGAAGAAAAAGTCATAAAAATCCTTCAAAAAACCATGATGAAAATGTCTGCTAAAGGAATTGAAGTTGCATTAGATCTTCCACTTTCTGATCAGGCAAAAGTACTGATTGCAAAAGCAACCTCATGATCTCACCGCTTTGGTATTATGTTTAGATAATGGTGGATATCGTAAACATAAGGCCTTTGTTCACGTTTGCATTATGAGTATTGACCACTTTTATTCTGACACTTCCAACTCACTTTCATGAACAATATCATCGGAAATATCCCTACCCCCAAATTTAAACGTATCATCATTATTGGCGGAGGATTTGCCGGCCTGAAACTCGCACGTAACCTTGCTAAAACCAAGTATCAGATAGTTTTGATTGATAAAAACAATTTCCACCAGTTTCAGCCATTATTTTATCAGGTTGCAACCGCTGGTCTTGAGCCAAGTGCAATTTCATTTCCATTTCGTAGGGTTTTTCAGGACAAAAAAAATGTACATTTCCGGATTGCACGGCTACAGGAAATTGATCCTGATAAAAAGATGATTCATACAAATATTGGAAATTTAGAGTATGATTATTTGATGATATGCACTGGAGCTGATACCAATTATTTCGGCCTTAAAAACATCGAAAAGCATGCATTGGCCATGAAGTCAACAGGAGAAGCACTCACAATCAGAAATACGATTTTAGAAAACTTTGAAAAAGCATTAAACACCAGCGACAAAACTAAAGCAGAAGCACTCCTCAACATAGTTATTGTAGGAGGGGGCCCTACAGGAGTAGAGCTGGCAGGCGCTATTGCTGAAATGAAAAAGTATGTATTGCCTAAGGATTACCCCGAGTTGGATTTCGATTTAATGAAAATATACCTATTTGAAGCAGCGCCAAGGATACTTGCAGCGATGTCTGAGTTTTCATCGAAAAAATCAATGGACTATTTGCAGAAACTGAATGTAGTTGTAAACACGCATGCCTCCGTAAAGGACTTTGATGGAAATACGGTGTATTTAGACGGCAAAACCATCCCAGCAAAAACGTTGCTTTGGGCCGCTGGCATTTCTTCATGGAAAATCCCAGGATTGCCCCCTGAAATCTATGGCCATGGGAATAGAATAATTGTGAATAGGTTTAATGAGGTTGTTGGATTAAAGGATATTTATGCCCTTGGTGATTCGGCATACATGGAAGAGGATGCATATCCTAAAGGTCATCCTCAAGTGGCTCAAGTGGCTTTGCAGCAGGCATCTAATTTAGAGCAAAATCTTCAACGGATCGATAAAAATAAACCGCCAAAACCATTTCACTATAAAGACCTCGGTTCGCTTGCTACTATTGGTAGAAACCTTGCTGTAGCAGATCTTCCTTTCATACATCTGAAAGGATTTATTGCTTGGGTCACTTGGTTACTGGTTCATCTTATGTCTATACTTGGTGTAAAAAACCGCCTCTTCATTTTTATCAATTGGGCATGGAATTATACTACTTACGACCAGACCTTGAGACTCTTATTAAAGCCAAAGGGTAAAAAAAGCAGTTAAAATCCATGATTTTTATTATCAGTTTCGGAAGCCTACATAGCAATTAAATTTTCATACTTGTCTTGGTATTGATGTCATATTTTACAAAATTCAATACCACAACAAACTATATCAAAATGAAAAAAATTGTCATGCTGCTGAGTTTAATTATACTTTCTCTTCCTGCAATCAGCCAGGCCATTTATGAAGATGAACGTTACGTACCAGAAAGTGACCCGTTAGTTAATCAAAAATTAAAGGAATGGCAGGATATAAAATTTGGTCTATTGATGCATTGGGGTACCTATAGCCAATGGGGAATTATTGAATCATGGTCAATATGCCCGGAAGAATATGGCTGGTGTGAACGCAAGAAAGGATCCAACCCGGATAATTATGTCGCCTATAAAAAAGAATATGAAGATCTGAAAATGACCTTCAATCCAACAAAATTTGACCCAGAACGCTGGGCAAAGGCGGCTAAAGGTGCAGGTATGAAATATGTGGTTTTCACCACCAAACACCATGATGGGTTTTCAATGTTTGACTCTAAATATACAGATTATAAAGTGACTGACTCCAAATGTCCATTTTCGTCAAATCCAAAATCCAATATCGCAAAAGAAGTCTTTGATGCATTTAGGAGCCAAGGGCTTTGGGCAGGAGCATACTTTTCTAAGCCGGACTGGCATTCCGAATATTATTGGGATCCATACTATCCTCCAAGAGACCGAAACGTGAATTACGAGCCCGAAGCCAATCCTGAAAAGTGGAATAAATTCATAGACTTTACCCATAACCAAATTCTAGAATTGATGTCAGATTATGGCAAAATCGACATCTTATGGCTAGACGGTGGCTGGGTGGCAAAAACGCCAAAAGAAGAAATTGAAAGCGCGTATGCTTCTATTCTGGCAGACAATCCAAATGGTTATGTTAAAAGCCGCGTTGTAAATCAAGATATCCGTATGGATGAACTAGTAGAAAAAGCCCGACAAAAACAACCTGGCCTTATTGTGGTAGATCGTGCTGTGCATGGAAAAAATCAAAATTATCTCACACCTGAGAACCGCGTGCCGGACAAAACCCTTCCTTATCCATGGGAATCATGTATTATTTCCGGTGGTGGGTGGTCATATACCCAAAATGCAAAATACATGAGCCCAAGAAAAGGAATTCAAACCTTAGTTGATATAGTTGCTAAAGGGGGGAATTTATTGCTAAACGTAGCTCCTGGCCCTGATGGCTCCTGGCAACAGGGTGCATACGACCTGTTGCAGTCATTTGGCGATTGGATGGATATTAATTCAGCAGGAATTTACAATAGCAAACCTATTGCCCCATTTAAAGAAAACAATATTTGCATGACCCAACAAGACAACGGGGAAACCTACTTCTTTTATATGGCTGATGAAGGGGAGGCGCAAATGCCAAACGAAATCCATGTCGCATCGCACCAACCTGCCAAAGGCGCTAAAGTAACTTTGTTAGGATCGGGCAAAAAATTGAAATGGAAAAGTGATGGTGATGGATTTAGAGTGGTTATCCCAGAATCTTTACGAAATAAGCCGCCATGCCAATTTGTATGGACCATTAAAGTGGATAAAGTAAAATAGAGTTATCTATCGTAAAATGCAGGAAGTATCGCTACTAAAAATCGTACAATCAGTTTTAATTCTGTATTGATCAACAATTAATATTGTGCCGCCTTCCTGTTTATTCCGAGGTCAAAAACACTATGAAATCCATGCCGATGTTGAGACAAAAAAGATAATAAGGACGACAAGGACGATAGTTAGATTGATGATCTTAATCAGTGGCTTTTTCATAACAATCAAATTTATTCCAAACTTCATTCGCAATTACAACGAATATCTGTATAAGCACATTTTATGATTAATAGAAATAATGGTAAAAATGTCGCTTAGAATGCAATTTCTATTATACATAGGTACAAAAAAGCCATCCAACTGATTCATTCTGTTGGATGGCTCTTCTAAAAAGATAATTACTACCTATTTTATCAACATCTTCCTAACCACTTCATTTCCATTGCTCTCCAACTTATATAGGTAAACTCCGGAAGGCATGGCCTTCTTACTTTGCTTTTTGTTCCAATCTATTTGATACACACCAGGATTGTAGTTTTGCTCATGGACATAAACAGTTTCTCCCAGCATATTAATGACCGAAAGCCTCGCCAAACCTGGATGACTTATTTTAAAGCCAATGCTTGTCGATATATCAAATGGGTTGGGAATATTTTGGTATAGTTCCATCGTTCCATTTCGCAATTCTTCAAGATTGATTTTTGCGGTCGCAGTATTTATTTGCATGCTACCCAAGCTACCGTCAAAAGCTAAAGCCTTTGTCACGGCAGAATTTAACGAAACCTCTCCATCAGCATCCTTCTTTTTTGCTATGAACTTCAATGTGAAGAGCGTCGACCCATCCGCTAAATCCATCGATTTTCCATGAGAATCATCCCAAATAGTGGACAATACACCGTTCTCAACAAACTGCTCATTGAAATACCCCTCAATCGAATGATGCTCTACTCCATGGAATTCAAACTGTTTTGCATCCCAACTAATGCTAAACTGATAACCGCTTATATCCTGAAAATCAGCTACAGTTACAGGTACTTCAATTATATCTTCAGCCAGAGTAGCTCGATCAAACTCCAAATCTATTCTGCTTACTGACTTACGACCAGATGAGGACATATTCCAAGAATTATCTACGTCTCCTACTTTTACAGCCACAAAATCTAAATTCATATTTTCATCCGCAACAACGACATCTAGATTTGTATTAAAATCAAATGGATCGTTCGACAAATCTTCCCCTCTAGGAATAAACAACCAGTTCAATCCACCTTCAAATCCTTCATTGACACCAAGCACCACTTTTCTTATTTGTGCCAAATCCAATGCCGTGATGGATTTTGAAGCATTTACATCAGCAGCAACAGATTGATATGGACTCTCAAAAGGGTCTAACTGCAAAAGATGCCTACGTGTCTTTATAATATCCAGTACAGTCACCGCATCCTGTGCTGACCCTTCATCCGTCTTAGATCCAGATATAATGTAATTCGATTGCTCAAATGCATCCAAAGAATAAGCTCCCAGTTCATCGGTAAACTGTGTGAGTAAATCATCGCCTTCTGCTTCTATGCTGACATTATTTACAGGCTCACCATTATAAGTTGCAACTTTTCCAGCAACCATTCTATTTTGAAGAATCTCTATAATGGCATCTTTGGTGCTAAAAGGCATTTCTATATCATTGATAGCCGTAATGTTCATTCTTTGTTTTTCGAACCGAAGTTGGGTCTGAGACTGTCCATTCATAGCTTTGAATCGAATAGAAAATATTTTAGTTTCATCTGGATAGTCAAGAGGAGTATCTTCTGTTCCATTGAATAGTAGGTGTCCGTTCTCGACATCTGACAAATCAAAATCCTGAATTTCAGCATTACCCGTTTCTTCAATTCCAACAAATGAAAGTGCGTCAATATCCCATCGCAACGCCAAACGTGAACTCAGTATGTCTGAAAGCTGGTCGGCATATACTGGAACCACAAACTCCTGTCCTGATTTGGCTCGTACCTCATCAATACTGAACTTAACAGGAGATAGTAGTTGCAATTCAAAACGCTCGCTGCCGTAGGTCTCAGCAATATTCTGATCTATGCTGAAATTATATGTTGCTGAAGGGTTCACTACTATAGACTTATCTAAATAATTATCTATGAGATGTATTATTGTACCTGTATCTACGTCTTTAATTTTCGGGAAAGTAATAGAGTATCCTCCAACATCAACAGGATCAATATTTAACTTAATCCTTTTCACCCCACGTAAAGTTCCCATAGAGTTGATCGCCATCAAAAGATTATTATCCAATTTTGATGAGAAATTGACATATCCACCAGCTAATTTTCGGGCATCATGCTCGGGATCATAGCCATCCTTAGTATATTCTTTAAAAGCAACAACTGTTTCATCCGAATGATTTTTATTAGAAGATATTTTGAGTTTTATACTAGCATACTTTTCATCCGCAATTCGAAGGAAAGAATTTCCATCATCAGAAGCCTTAGCTTGTTCATTTACTGAGATAACAGCAGCCCCACTCGTAGCCTTGACAAAGAATCCTTGACCTGATGCTATATATTGAGAAACTCCATTTATGCTCTCAGACCCATCGTAAGTTCCATATTGTTGCAGGTCAGGATTCCATATATACACAGCACCACCTTCGACACCGGTGTGCACAAAATCAGCAGAATTCCAATCCAACTCGCTGGGATATGGATTTGCGAAAAAATTCCATCCTCCTCCATCAGTCGAGGTTGGCTCAAATGAAACTGGAAAGGCAATAGTTTCTGTTCCACTAATTGCATCGTTTCCACCATCTCCAATTGTTGGCAAACCTTTATTGACAATCGTAAGGGTAGGGTTATAAAATTGGTTCCATTCCCATAATTTATTCCCCACACCTACTTCGATAGGATCCGTGGTTAGATTATATTTTTCCCATCCATCTAACCCGTTTTGACCAGTAGTCCCAAGCGCTTCATTATAAGTAGCAAAGTTAGTATTTCTCCATGAATTTAGCTGACCTTCTATTCCTTGAATATACACATCATCTATCCATTCTGCGACAGTCTGACCTTTGATAGGTGTACCAACATATCGCCATCCCTCTGGGCCTGTACGCAAGCTACGCTGCCAAACCACATTACCATTTAAGGCTGCACCATCTTCAACAGCACCTATCCGTGCAGTGGCCGTGGGCGAAGAAACCAAGGTGAAATTTCGGTCATCAGAGCTTCCATCCACATCAAAAGTCGTATTTGTGTTTAGCTTCAGAGTATTAATCAGACTGATATGAATCTCATTAGTAATAGCGGCTGACGTATTACTAACGTCTATGTTAAAAAATTCCACTGTTTTGTCGGTTTCGTCACTCTGAATACTCTGCCCTATTGTACCAATAAAAGAAGTAGTACCCCCTTGGTCTTCAAATACGCTATTAGTGCCATCAATGGAAAAATCACCAGTTATCTCTAAAGTATCACCAAGTGCCAATTTCAATGTGCCCCCATCTTCAATGGTAACGTTGCCAAAGTTTTGTTTACTTGTAATCACAACTGAATTTCCTGCCGTGACAGTCAAGTCATTCCCACTACCAAATTGAATGGTATTGGAAATTGTTTGTGACAGTATTGAGGAATTATCGGATGCCACCAATGTAAATATCTCTCCCGAAGGTGGTCCATCATATTGTAAATCCATCCATGTTGCCACTCCACTTGTCATTGCCTGAGTTAGGCTTGTTGCACTGGAAAGCGTACCCGAACCAACCCCTCTTGAGAGCACAGCTGTTGATGTTTCATCCAGGTCCAAGTTGCCATTTTGATCTACCGCCTGAACTTCAACTGAAAATATCTCAAAATTATCTATAACAGATACTGGAACATCGGCAAAATACAAACTATCTGCATCTACTTCTATTGAGATACTATTAGAAGTTAGAGTTGTCAATGTGCTATTAAATTGAGAGCCAATATTGGATGTTTCATTTCCATGAGCTACACCACCAATTTCAAACTCTAAAATTTCATTATCGGTGACTGTATTTGTAAGCCAAACAGAAAGTGTAATTTGCTCCAAAGAACCATCTGCTATTGCAAAGTCCCCAATTACAAAATCCAAGTCTATGGACGCAGCACCAATCGTAGTCATTGAAATGGGTACAAAATCCATGGAAGTATTATTATAAACCGCAATACCACCAATTGCTGTTTGCCAATCTACTACTGTGTTATTCGCTCCAGCAACAATATGCAATTTTGTAATATTAGAAGAAGCCCCGTCAGCAGTACCAAGATCACTAACGTTAAAACTAAATACATCTGTTGATGTTGAAACGTCATTGACCAAAGAAGAAATGCTGGTAGTTACAGGTTGTATAGCACTTGTCAATTCTGTGTCGCTATCACTTAAGGGTACATTCTCTAGTAGAACAGCATTGCTTTGATTTGTACCGTCGTCCAATACAAAATAAACATCATATAAGGACGCCAATCCAAGGGTAGAAAGCCTAGTGGAAAAGGTACTATCTGCTTCAGTTATATTAACCGCACCATTTGCCTCTGCGGCAATGCCATCTCCATTTTCTCCCGCCAATATTTGTACAACACTCGGAGCAGAAGTGCCTGGGGTCTGAACAATATAGTATGCTGTTGCAGCTTCATCCGAATTTACCATTAAATCAAACCCTGCTACTGATACACTATCATATTGAGGATAGGTGGCATTAAACGACGGAATCCCAACATCGACCAGACTACCAAATAATTCAATATTATCAACTGCCCAAGTGCCATTATCATGAGAAGCTCCATATGCAAATACCCGTAATATAACAGTTTCGTCAACATTTTCGATGGAGGTGCCAAATTCTACATCTGCATTTCGGACCCAAGCTCCTGGGGTTGTATTTTCTTGAAGCGTACCTATCGTGGTCGAATAGTTATCCAAACTTGATGTTACTTTCCAGAAATTTGGTCCTGTATTAGTGCGCCTATTATCCAACTCCAAATTAGTAATGGAAAAACTGTAGCCTGGATCGGGGACAATACTTATTTGGTAATAACTACCTGTGTCTTGAACTGCACTCCAACTTCTGGCACCAAATCCTCCAGAAAAAATTGATGGGTCAACGTTCGAGCCTCTTGAGATGTCAGTTATGGTTAGGTGGGCAGGTTGATAATCCGGCTCTACAGACTCTTCATCACCTGTGGCTCCATCAAAAGAAAATATACTAAATCTTTGCTTTGCCTTAAGAATACCAGAGCTGATGGTTAATGGCATTGCCTCACTATCCGTAATTTCAAATTCTGTTTCTTCTTCGGTATCATAAACTAAATCTAACCAGAAGGCATAGCCAGAACCTGCACTCGTAACCCTGCTTAGCCCCGATGCACTTGACAATGTGCCAGTTCCTGAAATATTACTTATTGTCAGCGTTTTATCACGATCACGGCTACCCCTAGAATCAATTGCCTCCACCCTAATGTCAACTTCTTCATTAATAGGTATCGAATAATCTGGATGAGCTACAAACGCAAGTTCTGTTGCGACAACCCTTATTTTATTTTCATCTCCACCAGAATCAATACTTTGTGCCCCACCTGCATCGGGTAAAGCAAATGGTGAAGTAGAAATATTTGCAACAGCATTGGTAACTGTAAAAACTACTTGTTCGTTATCACGAACTTGAAACCCGTCGTTAAAAGTCACCCTTAGCGTAAAATGAATGGAGTCATCTGATGGTGCAATTAGGGTATTTTCAAAATTATCTAGAGTAAAAGAGGTGGTTCCATTCACAGCCTTTTCTGCTATGCGCAAGGCACCCACAAAAATCGCTGCTCCTTTTATCGAAGTAGAACCATTGGTAGAAAAAGTTATACTGGTCAATTCCGTTCCGTTCCCATCTGATACTCCACCAACATCCACAAAGCCTTCATCACGAATGGCCATTTTAAACATATCTATTGTATTGCCGACATTCAGATTATTAAATCCAGAATATGGCACATTGTCAATATTGGTGTTGTACAAATATGAGGTTTCCGTAATAATATCTGAAGCCAATGGATTAATGGTATTTTGACTTCCGGTCAAAGGAGATGTGGTATTGAATGTTGGATCAGCAGCATCACAGTTATATTCAAAAACAGAAAAATAATATTCCGTATTTTCCGTGAGGCCACTTACGGTCACCGAGTTGCCATTACCTTTATAAACAATGAAAGAACTGCCTATATCTGTACCTGATGTGCCATAAACAGCATTGGCCATATAATCAGTCGCATCTGCGGGAGTTTCTGTAACAGTAGAGCCTTCATGAGCAATTACGATCCTTCCAGTTCCGTTGCCATTATCCCAGATGAGGGTCATTTCATCTTGCGAAATGCCTGTAAATGCTAGATTGGATGGCTGTGTAATCGGGGCTACACACCCATTTTCCCCAATTGAAACATTGTCTATCCTCCACTCAGTAGCACTTCCTGTAGTTGTTCCAGAAGAAGTATATTTAAAAGCGATATATACAGAAGTGCCGACAATCCCGGACAAATCTATACTTCCAGATGGCACCCAAGTCTGAGAATTTTCTCCAGGAACACTAAAGGTCAACGGCATCCATGTAAATACGTTTGGGTTGCCAGTACCCGGGTAGTCTGTCGAATACATCAGTTCCAATTTCGGGTGCGAACTATCCGTACCGCCCGTCCAACTATCAAAAAGCAATATAGGGTCTGTAAGTGTACTCAAATCCATGACAGGCCCAATGTACCAAGCTTGCGTGGCAATACCTCCACCAATACCCGAAACCGACGCATAATCTGAGCTACATAACCAACTGTTACCACTGATTTCTACAGGTAGCCAACCTACAGGCGGACAAATGCTAAAATCTTCAAAATAGGAGCCAATTTCAATTGGGTCTGATGTATCATTCGTCATATAAGCCTCAGCGGAAGCTTCTAAAACATAACTGCCTTTCGCATCTAAAACAACATCATCAAAAACTGCCACACCGTCAACCGCTGCTTTGGTAAGCGTGCCTAAAACATTGCCGGGACCGCTACTTTTTATAAGTGTAACATTTCCAGAAAATGTAGCATCTACTGTGAGGTCTGGTTTGAGTGCACTAACCAAAATTGTACTTATGACTTTATTTTCCTGGCCTTGCAATGGCTGACCCGTAAAATCGACACGGTCTGCGCTATACTCTACATCAAAAATATCTGATATACCTCCTGTCAGCACACCTGAACTGGCAGTTAGATTTAACCCCTGTCCTATTATCGTATGTACGATTGGATCAACGGCCTCTGCCCATGTGGCGATACCAGCAATGGCTGCAACCAAAATGGGGTCGTCTGTCATGGTGCCACTTGAGGAAAGCGCAATATTGTCCGTAAAATCCAGATCCCTGTTGCCGTTTTCATCAACAGCCTCCACAGATACATCTGCTGCCATAGGAATGTTGGTGCCAGAGAGTATAGGCTGCTGGACAAAACCCAATTCCATGGCTTCTACATCAATAGTAAATTGATTGGAATTTATATCCGCCGGAAATGTAGTTGCAAATGAAGACCCAGAACTATATGCCAAAAAGCCATGACTTGTGCTGCTAATTTTAAAGTCTAAATTTCCCCCATCAATGATTCCTGTTTCATTGAGGTAAACTTCTAGGCGCAACGCCAGATCATCACCATCAGCAACTGTCAACTCGCCTTCGGCAAAGGTAACATCAATATATGCATCTGTAATATCTACACTTTGTTGCACATATGAATAGGTTGACGAAGCTATCGTGATCCCCTGAATTTGAGAGGCCCAACTAACGTTTGTGGTGTTTGGTACAAACCTAATTGTTTGAACATTGGTTGGATTACCATCTATAGTACCTTTATCAGAAATTACAAAGTAAAATACGATTCTGGAATTTAACGGGTTATCTGATAAAGATGAAATTGTCCCTGCGGGTTCCTGAAAGGGAGCATAAACGACAGCTTCGCTATCATTGTCTGGTATAGGGTTAAAAATTACCGCAATATCATCAATACTTAACTCATCTCTGTCCCCAGTAGTCCCACTAAAGTCATCAGTTATCCATTTGATATAAAAATCTTCTCCATCTCCTAAAGGAGACCCGGAAATATCAATTATATAGGCTTTATCATCCTGTTTCCATTCGATTGGCGCGAAATCTTGTGTCCCTCCGGAATTAAAATCAAGGCTGGAAATGTCCGTAAATGAAACTCCGTCTCCCGAATAAGAAAAATTGACCTCAGATGATCTCGTTCCTGTTGAATTATTCAATTCCCTTATCTTATAACTCACTTTAATAGAAGTAGCATCAGAACCCGTATTGTTAGTAATCTTTAGAATGATCTCACCAGGTGTAAAATCCGCTCCAGAAGACTGAAAACCTAGTGCATAATCACCAGAAGCCACTTCAAAAGCATAAATCCCACCTGTTGTTTCATCTCCCGTACTTGTTCCCCTGGCATAATCACCAAATGTACCTGTATCCCCAAAATCGAGATCACCATCAGACAATCCGTTAATCGAGAAGGCATCGGAATTTATCTGTCCAGATGCTGGGCTAGGAGCAAAACCAGTACCATCAAATTGCCCGTTATTTACACCTGAAACCGTATTGTCAAAATCTATGGTGAAGGGTGAGCCTTCGGTTGTAACTGACAACTGCGCCTGTACATTATTAGCTAAAGATATTATCAAAAAAAAGCTAAATATCCAAGGGGATAGTCGGTTAAAGCGGAAGCCTCTAGTGTAATCTTTAATCCGTGCTAAGTAAATATTCAACATGGTCATGGGCAATAATTTTATGTATAGTAAATTGGCGTAAAAATAGCTTATTAATTCAAGATTTGTAAATAAATCTGCTTTAGATTATTAATGCCAGCTACTGCATGTAATCTTTTTTTGTGATTACCACAATTTCTCGCTGATCCAGAAACTGCTTTTGATATTTGATTGAAGGCTTGACAAAGCCATTTGTCACCTAAAATAGATTGTTTTTTCAATTTCGAATGGAAGATCCTAACTATTTCTAACTGTAATCTTTATGGTGAGACTCTGGGATTTTAATTTCTAACAAAAAAAGTCACGCAGTGAACCATCTCTTGAAGAAATTATTCACTGCGTGACTCGTACTAGCTTAAAAAATCCTAACTATTGTTTCCCTTAAAAAGTAATTCAAAGATAATTCACTACCCTGTTAAGAAAAATGATATTAATCATATTTTATAGTAATATGATTATTAGAGCTATTTGGCATAAACAAAAAAACTGAGAAATCCATCAAAACACGAAACCTATGTTAATACCGATCCGTGGGGAAATCACAAATTTAGTATCACTAACACTGTTGAAAACAAGATCATATGTAGGGTTATTTGAATAATTTCTTTCGTACATGCGATATCCAAACCCAAGACCAAGAAATCCATCTATTGTAAATCCTAAAGAATTATTCCTATATCTATCACCTGTCAATTGCATCCACCTATCTCCTACAAAAATCCCATATTCAAATCTTGTTTCTTGAGTATTGATCTTAATTTTTGCTGGATAAGTCGATGTTGAATCTATCACATTTGCATAGTGTTTCAAGGAAGTCATTCGAACTTCATGACCAAAATAAAAAGAGCCCAGTTTACCCTCTGGGTGATAAAACTTCTGTCTTATTGCAAGGTTAAAACCCCTGCTATAATTTTTATTGACCTTTACTTCTTCTGAAGATTGAAAAAAAGGATCACGGAGAACGGTAACCTGAGCTTCGTAACCAAGCCGATCTTCCATATAATATTCAATAGCGATTGGCAACTGACCAAAGATTGTAGATAACGGATTGGTAGATAGGATTACTCCTTTAAACTCGTTTATGACCGGATCAAAGTATCTAAGCTTGTTATTCTTAAATTTATATGCAGGCTTTATATAATCCCCACGTTCCACCTTCTTATCTTTGGCAAGCTTATAAAAAGGCTTGTTATCCTCATAATATGGTCGATAATACCCTGCAAGACTTCCATCTCCTTTGTAGAGTTCCCATATCCCCACATTTACACCATCCTTGATTGTCCCCTTCATTTTAATGCTTCCATCCTTATAATAGCCAATGTATTCTCCACCACCATGTGTAAATTCACACTCTCCCTCCTTCGTACCATCTTCAAAATAATACATCCATAATCCATGATTTTTGCTATCAATAATATTTCCTTCTGCCTTCAATGCTCCACTTTCATAGTATTCTGTGTACTTCCCATCATTCTTTTCAAATACACCCTCTGCTTTGAATGAACCGTTTTCGGAAAAAATACGCCAGTATCCTTCCTTCTTTCCTTCTCGCAATGCACCTTCAGAACTAACTTTTCCATTTTTATGGTAATAAATCCATTTTCCATCTTTTTCTCCTTCAACAAAATTCCCATGAGCAGATGGGGATTCATCGTCGTAGAAATATTTCCAAACACCGGTTCGCTTACCGTGTTCAAAGTCACCAGTAGCTTCAATTTTACCATTTTCATGGTAAAACACCCAAGTGCTGTCGCTCTCACCATTCACGTTCAAACCTTCAGCTTTTATTTTTCCGTCGGCAAAATACTCCTTGTACTTACCCCGATCATGGGTAAAAAAAGCCTGAGCTTTCAGTTCCCCTTCCTCATAAAAATAGTCCCAAACACCCTCCTTCTTATTATTTTTATACTGGCCTTCTGACTTTACCTTGCCATTTTCAAAATAAAACTCCCAATTGCCTTCGCGCCTGCCGTTGATGATAACCCCCGCCATCTGAAGTTGTCCACTTTCATAAAAATACTTCCATAATCCATGACTAGAGCCATTCTCAAGCATTCCCTTCATCTTTGGCTGGCCACTTTCAAAGTAATATACCCACATGCTGTCTGGAAGATTATCGGTATAAAATCCTTCTTTTTCTAATGTACCGTTGATGAAATAGGATTTGTATTGACCATTGAGTTTTGCAAATTTATCTACATGATAAATCTCTTTAATCAATGTACTATCTTCATTGTGGAAAGTCCTTATTTCTACAGTTTGGGCAAATGCACTGCTGATCAGGAAAATAGCAACCCCAATAAATCCTATGATTTTAATGAAATAATCCATCAATTATTCTATACACCTGTGGATGCCGCAAATAGGATGTGGCAAATTATTTTTAATGTTATAAAATAATTTTTACATATCCTTCCTGAGGCAATATTTAGCCGTTAATTGCACAAAATGAAACCATCACTTAAAGTAAAATTATTTCTTCTTTAAGATAAGCGCTGTTCTGCTTGGCAAATAAATGCTCAAAAATCCATGATCTAAGGTTTGGTATTCTATGTTGGCATCGACCCTGTCAAAGCCGCCAAAATCCGGGTCGTCGGTAGAAAGTACGATACGGAATTTTCCATTTTGTTGTGAATTAAATTTATAATCTGAAATTGAATTCTGCCAATGGAAATTGAAAACAAAAATCAAATTGTTTCGCTCAAATATGATCACTTTATTAGCCTCATCCATATTCAATTGCTGTGGGGGAAGAGAGGATAAAATCTGGTTATCTTTCAGAAACCCCAACATCTT
>JAUHYU010000162.1 GCA_030426345.1 Bacteroidia bacterium | reverse complement strand
GGGGTAGTGAGCATAGCTTTGGTATCCATGTAGCGCAAATGGCCGGAATGCCCAACCCAATCGTGATCAGAGCCAATGAGATCATGCACCATTTGGAAAAAGAAAAGATCAGTCAAAATACGGATAAGAAGATCGCAGAAATCCCCAAAAGCAACTACCAGTTGAGCATGTTTGAGTCTGACCCTAGCATGGAAGAAGTCCGCGGTTTATTGGGCAAAATTGACATTAACACCATATCTCCCATTGAAGCCCTGCTAAAAATTAACGAGATGAAGTCGATCCTCAAAGGAAAAGGAACGGCATAAAAAGCCCTAAAAATCCATAGAATTTAGAGGCTTTTTAGCATTCATTTTTCGAATATTCTTTGCAGTGCCTTGGTCCTGAATTCAAAAATTTCTATCAGCTTTTTTCGAATCAATAGCGTATTGGCCACATTTCCCAAAATTCCAAATGGTGGTTGATAGCTCACGATATCCGTCATCAAAACGCCTCTTTCAGATGGCTCAATAAAATGCTGGTGGTGCCACATTTTATACGGACCGATTCTCTGCTCATCGATAAAATATTGCTTCTCTTTGAGCTTGGTGATCTCTGTGACCCAAGTGGTTTTCAGCCCAAACACTGGACTGACCTGATAACTGATGATCATGCCTTCGTACATTTTCTCAGGCAGGTCTTCTGATGTGATATCAAAACCCATGTATTCCGGCGTTATTCTTTTGAGATTGGCAGGTGTAGCAATGAAATTCCATAGATCATTAATGGTCGTGTTGACTATCAATTTTCTTTTAAATTGATAAAAGCCCATAATCAACTATTTGCCCTCAGCATATTTATTTGTTTCAATATCTCATTGGCCTGGGTGACTTTGGCATCACTTTGCTTACGGCTAGAAGTGGACAGTTGGTGTGCCTCTGCAAGCAATTTTTTGTACTGAATATCTAATTTTTCTATCTTCGATTTCTTTTTGAACAAGCCAAACATCGCTTCGTGGTTTTATCTCCAATCGCAAATGGATATTTGCGATTACAACTGGCTATAACAACATTGGTATTGAGGAAAAGGTTTTTTGATCTTGGAAAAGCATGGAAAATCCATGCTTTTTGGGGCAAGACTACAACAAATGGAAGATGGAATCAATCCGGCAATATTGTAAAGAATTTCAATTACGTGCAAAATCGATGTAGTCCCCTTCAGTTACGCCAAATTTATCGCAAAATCCTGCTGTGGTTTCCACCACATATTTGGCTTTTTTGAATGACGGTATCGGCGATTCGCTGTATGGTTGGGTGTGTTTGTAAATAGTGACAATTTCTTTGTTGCCATTTACATATATGATATCGAGCGATAATTTTGTATTGCGCATCCAAAACGATTGTTGTCGCTCATACTCCATGATAAAAAGCATCGCCCGGTCATACGACATCTTAGTCCGGTACATCATGCCTTGCATGCGCTCTTGTTCATTGTCCGCGATTTCTATTTCCACTTGGTTGATCGTATCTTTGACACTGTTCAGAAACACCAGACTGCCCTCCTTCACAAACTGGGGCTCCATGTCGATGCTTTTATCGACATTTTTGGGGATGCTCTTTTCAGATCCTGTAAAGAGTGGTGCGAGTAAATAAAGTAGCAGCGCAATCAATAGAATAGCCGCAATGATTATCCCCTTCTTATTTTTTTTATGTCCGGTCACCTTCTAGTCATTTTTTGCCGCAAGTTATTTTAAGTTGGAAAAATTAAAAACGATTGTAGATTAATTTATTTTGGCTAATTAAGTTTACTCCAAGTAGACGTTTTCTCTTTTGGGATATTTAACCTCATAACCCAACTTCAAATCAACTTGTTCTTGAGGATTTAATTCTATTTCCCAAATTACTTCTCCTGTTTTTTCTTGTAGCTTTCCATTCGTTAAATCTGTAGCAGAAACTGAAATATCGCTAATTGCAGAAACTGGAATTTGATCAAACAAAGTCAGTTTTATAGGTTGGGATTTTTTGTTTCTAGCAATAATTTCAAATCCTCTGCTCTCAACCTTATTGGAACCAACAGTTCTCTTTTTTGAAAACTCTTCTATTTTAGTTCTTCCAATGACTATGTTCTTATCTCTACCGAGCGAAATGTTTAAGGTGTCTGTTAAAGATCGTGCATTTAGAATTGATCGACCCACATAAGCATCCTCAAAATATAAATTAGCTTCTCCTTCAAGTAGATTGAATTGATCCCAATCAACTATCCTTGCAATCAAAAATGCATCCTTATCCAACTTTGGTACGGCGTAATATTCGTAAATGGTCTCCATTTCGAATGCGTTCAAATTTACTGAAAGCATTTCGCCATTCGATTTAATTGAATATGGTGTTTCCACTTCAAAATGAACCGTGGTTTGATTTTCTATTGTTGACGTTGTAATTACTTCGGCCTCTTTTGTTGTGCTTTTTCTTAAAAAGGCCTGATCTCCAGAGCTTCTTCCCGCAACACCATACCCAATAACAACCACTTCTTCTAATGCCTGAGCGTCAGGCTCCATTTTTATATTGATTTTTGATGAAGTAATGGGCATTTCCTGATCAAAATATCCAATAAAAGAAACGACAATGTGCGTGGCTCCATTAGGCAAAGTAAGGGAATAATTCCCCTCAACGTCTGATATTGTGCCTATCGTGCTTCCTTTTACAACCACGTTTGCTCCAGGAAGTGGTTCTCCATCTTCTGACAGAATTTTTCCGGAAACGTTTCTCACAGAATTGGAAACAACCCCATGGTTTGGAGTATTATAAATTGTATTTCTAGCATAGTTGAGATGCCATGTTTGTAGTTCCGGCGCAACACCACTTTGATTTGGATTTCCATTGGAAAAAATCATCTTGACGTTTTCCCAATCAACTCCAGTATTTTGGTAAACATCGGCTTTATATTTCAATTCTAATGGTTTTGAAATATTTTCAACTCGAACATCATATTTTGGATACCAACCTGCATTTGCAACCAAATATGTAATATTAAATTCCCCTTGGGACGTTCCTTTTGAATCAATTCGAATTTCGATTTCACCCGTTGGCAAATCATCTTGCCTAGTAAATTCAGCAATTTGTTGTTCTAACCGGGTTTTTTGTTCCTTCAATTCATCTGTTTTCAATCTCGTCTTTAATTCCTCAGATTTAATTGTGGAAAGTTCTTTTTCGTAAAATTCTAGCGCTTGTTTTAATTGAACGATTGATGCTCCAGAGTTTTGCCCTCCTAAATTTTTATTGGCATTGAGCAAACTTTGCTTTTCCTGTAGAACTTCTAACCGCATTGAATTTGAAGAAATGTCAAAATATAAGGATTTGATCAGCGACTTTAAACTATCAATCTTTTCTCCTTTATCTAACTTAGCGAGATAGTTGAATTTATGATTGATAGACAAGACAGTGAAATTCCCATTTGCGTTTACCTGAATGCTCTTATCATCAATATGCGGAGAAAGAGATTCAATCCTAATGATGGATTTACCTATCGGAATGTCCAATTTTCCAAATCGTGTAATTTGAGCCCCTTGGAGAAAAACAGTCACTTCTTGAATTGTGGTGTTCAGTTTCCTTTCCGTAAAAGTTTGAGGAAATAGCTGATTAGAAATTAATAAGAAAAATAGCGTTAAGTATTTCATATTGGATAATTAAAAAATTCTATAAAAAGTAACAGAATTTTATGAGAAGAGCAATTTGAAATACACTAATTGAGAGTAGGAACGAATATTATAAACCAACAGCTCCTTACGTCTTCGGCTCAGCATAATGGATATTATTACCCTTTTAATTCATGGATTTTGGACACTATTCCTTTGTTGTCAACTCCAAGGCCCTCTTGTTGATACTGAAGCTCGCCGCCTTCGTCAAACACACTGATGATATTGGAATGGGAAAAATCCACCGGTGATATTTGTTTGTACTTTACGGCCAACACATTTGAAAACTCACGGACATCATCCACCGAGCCTTGCAAAAATACCCACTGATCATTGTCCATATGGTTTTCGATAGCAAATTCTTTCAACCTCTCGGGGGTATCCCGCTCCGGGTCTATACTTACCATCACGTATTTAATAGAAGGGTCATCCTTGACCTTGGCATGGATATTCCGCATATCTGCGACCAATCTGGGGCAAGCTGCCTGGCAATGTGTGTAGATCATCACCACCACCAAAATATCGCCCTTCAAATCCTTCAATTCTATGGTTTCATTATTTTGCGTTTTCCATTTCGAAGTGAGGTTAAAAATGGATGCATCGGATATTTCATTGCTATTTGCTTTTACCTTAGTACTAGCGCCTAGTTGTTTCAAATCCATTTTACATACCGGGCAGGTGCCGGCTTTGTCATAGGTTTTATCTCCTTCACACTTCATCGGACATTGGTATGCAACCATGGATTCTGAAGGCTTTTTTTGATCGCAAGCATTGGTTAG
>JAUHYU010000073.1 GCA_030426345.1 Bacteroidia bacterium | reverse complement strand
CTGGCATCAGGGCCAACCTCGCCCCAATAGAGATAACCCGTCTTTTGATCCACCGAAATACGGTAAGGGTTTCGATTTCCCATCACGTAAATTTCAGGCCTTGTCTTTGGGGCGTCTTTGGCAAATAAGTTGCCGTCAGGAATGGTATAGGTGCCATCAGCTTCCGGCTTAATTCTTAAAATTTTACCTCTCAAATCATTTGTATTTCCTGATGAACGCTGGGCATCCCATGCAGATCTTCCGGGGCGCTCATCCATGGGGCCAAAACCACCATTTCCAAAAGGATTGGTATCATCTCCGGTAGAAAGGAACAAATTGCCATGAGGCCCAAAAGCAATAGATCCACCAGTATGGCAGCATTCATCTCGCTGAGTCTTCACTACCAACAATAATTTTTCACTTTCCATGTCAATGGTTTCCCCATCAAATGTAAATCTGGAAAGGTGCTGCTCTGGCTTATCTCCTGCCGGGGAATAGTAAATATAGATCCAGTGATTGTTGGCATAGTCAGGATCTATAGCCAATCCCATCATCCCATCTTCCTGACCGGTATAAACATCAAATGTATTAATCACCTTTGATTTGCCAAACTCTTCTTTGTATAGCCTTACATTTCCTTTTCTTTCCAAAAATAATATTGATTCATCTGGAAGTACGGCCATCTCAGTTGGTTCGTCCAGATTATAATCAAGAATTACTTTCTTAAATCTGTTTTCTTCCGGAACGATCATTGATGTCGCCTTGGAGTAGTCAAGAGGTTTATCTCCCATGGCGTATTTAATGCCACCGAGCACATGCTTCAAGTATAACGGATCAGAATAGGTTTCTTCCGTATGGCCCATTTCGGTATAAAATGCACGACCTCCGTCATAATCATGATACCATGCTATGGGATGATTTTCTCCGTTTTTGCCACCTTCGTAGCTCGACTCATCCAACTTGGCGAGTACATGAATATTAGGGTTTATATCTCTAAAATTATACCACTCATCAAACCTATTCCAAACAGCAGGTAGCGAATCTGTGGATGGGTGAGTACTATCAACAATGTGTACATCAGCTTTTTGCTGTCGCGGATGACTCAAAAAATATGCTCCGGCCAGCTTGCCATACCATGGCCATTGGTATTCTGTATCGGTAGCTGCATGTACTCCGACATATCCTCCTCCAGCCTGAATATACCTCTCAAAAAAAGCCTGCTGGTAAGTATCAAGTACATCTCCTGTAGTATTGAGAAAGATCACTGCGGCGAATTGCTTTAAACTATCTTCATTGAACATCGAAGCATCTTCGGTAGCAGTAACAAGAAAATTATTTTTGGTGCCAAGCTTTTTCATAGCCTCAACACCTGTTTCTATTGAACTGTGTCGAAAACCCATAGTTTTAGAAAATACCAATACCCGCTTTGGTGCTTCAGGGCCTCCACAAGCAAAAAACAAAGGAACAAGAGCCAATATGAAAAGCTTCTTGGCCACACTTGAAATTGAAATCATAATATGAATGAATTTTTATGAATACAGGACAATGGCTGCCCATTAAATTTTTAAAACCTACGAAAGTGATGCTTTTTTATAAAAGAAGCAACCCTTTGTGGAACAGATGAGCATGGGATTGGCTAATAATTACGCTAAGCTTTTACAGGCTCATGTTTATTGATAAAATCCGGATCGATCTCAATACCAAGTCCAGGCCCTGAGGGTACCGTGACCACACCGTTTTCTGAAGTGAGTGTAGAGGTTAGGCATTCGAATGGAATTTCGGAATTAAAGCCCTTGAATTCATGGTATGGGCCTGCATTCGGGATAGTCGAAATGAAATGCATCATGTACAGATAGCCCAGCCCAGATCCGGAAATATGCGGCACACAGGGCAGGCCTTGCGACTGGGCCATCCGTGCTACTTTTACAGATCGGATCATCCCTCCAAAATAAAACATATCGGGTTGCACAATTTGCACGGCATCATTGGCGATGAGCCAACGGATGTTGCGCATACTGGGTTCTTGCTCCCCTCCTGCTATTGGAATATTCAATGCTTGAGCCACTTGCCTGGTTTCATCATACCAATCAAAAGGCACGGGTTCTTCATAAAAATCAAACCGTTGTTCTTCCATAAGCTTGCCAATTCTAATCGCTTCCTCCACACCGTAAGAGCCGTTGGAGTCAGCGTAGATCACCATGTTGTCCCCAAAGGTTTTTCTGACCAGAGGGATAAGTTTGTCACTGCGGTCTGCCGGATAATCTGCATCGTGGCTCATTCTACCTCCAACCTTAAATTTCAAAGCTTTGGCATTGGTTTCTGCTACATTCTGAACGATCTTTTCTATGGATTCTTCGGCACTTTTCCCCCGGTAATTATTGGCGCGGTACACAGCAACCTGGGGATTGTGAATTTCTCCAATTACTTCCCCCATGGATTTTTGGGTACTTTTTCCGAACAAATCTAGTATCGCAAACTCTATGGTCGCCAAAGGCACCCAAAGGGCGAGGTTTTGCAATTTGTAATTGCTTTGATAGACATAAACTTCATCTAAAAGTGCTTCCAAGTTCCTGGCATCTTTACCAATGAAAAATGGTTGTAGCCGATGGGTGAAAATCGGGTATAGCGAAATCAACTGCATATTATTTCCTACAGAAATACCTTCATGTCCATCATTGGTACGCACCCTGCAAATAAAATTGTCTTTGTACCTTAGCAGCTCTAGCGAATGGATGATCATTGGCTCTGGAAACAATGACGTTTTCAAAACAGGTTTTGCCGCAGCTTCATCCAGAACAGCATACTTTTCTTCCATGGAAAATTGATGCTTTTGCAAGCTGAAACCAGTTGTACCGATCGCTCCGGACAATGCCGCAACTCCCATTGCACTTTGTTTCAGGAAATTTCTTCTGGTAGGTTTCATATTTTGGATATTTTGAAATTGGATAGTTTTACTTAAAATGGCCCCTTTTCATTTATGGAAATGGCATTAGTCTTGGTTCCTGGCATTTCACCCCGTTCATGAGGTTGGCCGAGATCTTTTCCTGTTTCTGTATCGTACCACGAAGGTGTAAGAAATGCGGGTACGTCATCTCCTGTTTCTTTGATCCATTGATCCATCACGGATCTCAGTTCATTCAATTTACCACTATATTTTTCCATAGAAGCAATATTTGTCAATTGCTGAGGGTCTACATTACAATCGAATAATTCTTCACGTGCTCTGGGAGTCGCAAAAACATCTGCCTGGGCAGCGGTCAATTCTCCATGGTTTCTGACCTCTTTTAAGTCATTATAAGCTGGAGAACGGTTGGAATCTGCTGGCCCCTGATTGCTGAATTGCGGACGGTTGTTTACGACATACATAAAGTCCGCCGTACGGATCATACGTTCGTGAGCTTCGTAATCGTGCCAGTTGTGCTCCGCAAAAACATATTTTCTATGGATTTTAGATACATTTTTGAGTGTTGGAACAAAGCTGATCCCTTGAAAGGATGGGCCTGCTTTAACACTTGCCAATTGCAAAAAAGTTGGCGCGATGTCAATCACGCTGATTAATGATTTAGAATCCAAACCCTCCCCTTGCTGTCCTTTAGGCCAATAGACGACAAAAGGCGTTTTCATTCCACTGTCATACACACGTGTTTTGCTGCGCGGAAATGGCCGCCCATTATCCGCCATCACGATTATTACGGTATTTTCTAACACCTCCTGCTTTTCCAGTTCTCGCCTTACTTTGCCAACGTGAAAATCCAGCCGTTGAATTTCATTATAATAAGACGCCAAATCCTGTCTCGTGCCGAGAGCATCCACAAGATATGGGGGAATCATGGATTCTGAAGGGTTATGTGGGGTGTTAAGATCATCAGCCTGCCAAGGTCGGTGCGCATCAAATGAAGCAAACCACAAAAAGAATGGCTTGTCTTTAGGCCGTTCCTGCAAAACTCTTACCCACTGCTCTTCTCCTCCCGGCCCGTTTCCTTTTTCCACCACCAAATCAAAATCCACTTTGGTGTTTGGCCCCAAATGCCATTTGCCGGCAGAAGCCGTGTAGTATCCCGATTTTTTCAATTCGCCCGGTAATGTCGGCATACCCTCAAGCGGCGTGTGCAGTTCAGCTGCCCCGGTATTGTGTGGATACCTTCCAGAAATAATACTGCATCGGCTCGGGCTACAGGAACTTGCCGTCAAATATGCATTGGTAAATTTGATTCCTTCACCAGCCAGTTGATCAATATTTGGAGACTTCAACGTGGGGTGGCCATAGCAACCCAAATCATTCCAACTGATGTCATCTCCAATAATAATCACAAAATTAGGACGGCCTTGGCTTTTACTTTCTACATGAAATAAGATAAATAAAAGGAATACAGTGTATTTTATTTTAATCATTTTATAATTCTTCAGTTATCAGTAGAATATTATTACGCCCTTGTGTTTCCGAAATTTGCTCCGGCCATGCCGGTTTCATGGATTTTAGAGGCTTTATTTGGACAAATCAAACTCGGCGACAACAGGGTAGTGATCAGACAAGAAATAGGTTGGTTTTCCATTGTGCACTTTGGCAGAAACACATTTCGTCGCAAGGTTTGGCGAAGCCATAATATAATCTATGCGCTGTACCCTATCGAGCAACTGCTGTGGGGTTTCATCGTTCACTTTTCCCAATACTTGTGCAGGGAAAGAACCTCTTTCTTCCATTCCTTTGGTAAATGGCTGACACACATCCATCAACGGAAAAGCCAGCAATGCCGACATACCTGCATAGTCCAGTTGGTCATTAAACAAATTGCCTTTTAGTGGTTTGTCCTTGTTTGCCTCGCGTAGTCGACTCAGCAAAGCTCCATCGGGATCGTACAGATCAGCGTCAATTGGTGACTGGCTGTTGAAGTCCCCCAAAACAATAAATTGATCGTTTGTTTCCTGAATAACCTTTAGCTTTTCTAAGATGATGGCAATTTCTTCACGCCGCTTTTGGTAGCTACTCGGACTAAAATGGATCACAAAAACATCTATTCCTCCGGTTTTGCAATGCAAGGCTCCGTGGTGCATCCCTTCCATGATTTTTTCTTTGACTTCTATAGGAAATTCAGAAGTCAGCCCGACAGAATACCCTGATGTTTTTAATAAAACAGAATGATAGTGTCCCCAAGATTTGGCATCTTCTGCTAGCTTTTCAGACGTATATTTGCACAGTTCCTGAAGTGCCACAATCGATGGTTTTTGCGCATCAATCCAGGCATTTACCTCACCACGTCGGACTTCATCCTTTCCCCAATCATACCCATTCCAGATATTATAGGTGATCACTTTGGTGGGGTTTTGAGCATGACCAACAAAGGGTGCACACAAAACGAAAAGAATACAAATAGGGATTTTCATAGTGTCTTAAATTAGGTTTCTCTAAGATAATAATAACACACTACAACTAGGATGTAAATATCCATAAATGAAAAAAAAGGGGATCATAAATCCCCTTAAACATTATTTTATAGAAAGTATCCTTCTAAATACTCCTCACTTCAGCTTCTCGATGGATTTTCTTCACCAGCCCCTGCAATACTTTCCCTGGGCCCGATTCGATAAATTCTGTAGCACCGTCGGCTACCATTTTTTGAACCGATTGCGTCCATTTCACAGGCGCTGTGAGCTGTGCCACAAGGTTCTGCTTGATAATTTCCACGTCAGTTGCAGGAAGTGCTGTGGCGTTTTGATAGACCGGGCAAATCGGGTTTTCAAATTTTGTAGTAAGAATAGCTGCTTCCAATTCCATCCGTGCCGGCTCCATGAGTGGCGAATGAAAGGCACCCCCAACCGGAAGTGGCAGCGCGCGTTTTGCTCCAGACTCTTTCATTTTTTCGCAGGCAATCTCAATTCCTTTATTCGACCCCGAAATCACCAACTGTCCCGGGCAATTGTAGTTGGCGGCTACTACCACCTCGTCAATTCCTGCACAGATGTCTTCCACTACACTATCCTCCAATCCCAGAATCGCAGCCATGGTAGATGGATTAGCCTCACAGGCTTTTTGCATAGCATTGGCACGGGCAGCCACCAATTTCAATCCATCTTCAAAAGTCAACGTGCAATTGGCGACTATAGCCGACAACTCGCCTAAGGAATGACCGGCCACCATATCTGGTTTAAAATCATCTGCCATGAGAGCTAAAATTACGGAATGAAGGAAGATCGCCGGCTGGGTAACATTAGTTTGCTTTAGCTCTTCAGATGTACCGTCAAACATAATATTCGTGATTCGAAATCCTAAGAGATTGTTTGCAGATTCAAAGAGCACTTTTGCCTTTTCAGAATTTTCATATAAATCTTTGCCCATTCCCGGGAACTGTGCACCCTGACCTGGAAAAACGTATGCTTTCATAATTTCTTCTATATTTTTTGAGCCACAAAGCTAATATTTATTAGATATAATCTGAGCTGAAAAGTGGCCAATTTCATGCCGTATCAGGAGTTAATTTCATGGAAAATTGATGCTTTTTTTGGCTTATTTTCGCCATTGCTGCCGAAGGACAAACCAATCAACTTCTTTTGGAATGCATGGATTTACTGCCCTTTTTCTTCAAAATATACCCAAAGACTTACTTCAACAACTGAACCCATCCTCGATAATCTGCTTTTTGCAAATCTTTGTCCAGCACATCAAATTCTACATTGGCAAGATAATAATACACACCGTTTGCCACTGGCTTCCCTTGGTTATTTCTGCCATCCCAATTGATCAGGATACTTTTTTCGGGTTCGTCCAGATTATTATAAATCTCCTTGCCATTGCGATCATACACATAGAAATCAACGGATTTTACAAACCTAGGGCATTTGTTCAGCCCTTCATTTTCATCAAAAATATTAAAAGCTTGGAACACATCATTTACACCATCATCATTCGGCGTAAATACATTCGGTAATTCATAAAATGGACAGTTATCATTGCACATGGCCTGCGTAGGCTCACTCTCATTTCCCGATCGATCTACCGCTGCAATCTTGTAGCACCCCTTGAAGGAACTCAGCCCATCATGGATATAAGAGGTGTTTAACACATTGTCAACAAGCTGAAAATCACCATCTTCCCCAGTTTCAGAAAAATAAATATTGTAACTGCGCACATCTTCATCACACTGTGTATCAGAATTTACTTCCCAATTCAATTCGTTATAGAAATCATTGAAACTACAAGGCTTATCCTGTAAAAATTCGCCGCATTTCGAATCCAAATTCAGATTAATAATTACAAAATCTTGTGGCGGACAAGGCGATATCGTATCGTTAGGCTGCGCACAGGCTATTTGTGAATTATTCACCAATGGTTCTAGGACTTTTGGATTACCATAAGTGCCTTGAGTGGTCACGAAGTAGCAATATTCCTGTGTGTCTATCAGCATATCGTCACCGGTAATGCTGCCGTCATCAAGATATATAAACCCATTTTGAGATACATCCACACTGTCTATCAGCACCAGTTTTGTCGGATCACCTGGATCAATATTATCCCTATAGATCAAATGCATTGGATAATTTTGCGAAATATTAGACCATGGCACTTCGGCATTCCAAGTCAATTCCAACGCTCCTGTAATGGGCGATGGGTCAAGCCGAACAGAGGAAGCAGTACTCGTAGTATCTATGGGATTTTGGCCATTGTCATAAACTATTATTTTATAATTATACGCCGAATTAGCTGTATTCAAACCATTGTCCACAAAAGTTGTATCGGTGATTTTTCCATTGGAAATCAACACCATTTGACTAGAAACAAAATCCTGTCCGCGATAAACTTCATATTCATATGGACCAGGGTATTTGACCGGATCAATATCAAACGGAGATGTCCATTTGATAAATATTTCTCCAGTGGAAGGATCGGTTTCTGTGACAGAAACATTCGTCGCCAAAGAACCAAAATCACCGTCAAATTCTTCGATGAGTACGCAGGCCTCTTCAGAAACTACACTTTCCCCTCCCGCAGGATCCTGAAAAACAGCTACCAATCGATAACAATAATTTGCTCCATATTCCAAATCGCTATCATCCACATAGCTGGTTTGATCTATATCCAAAATATCGATCAATTCATACCCTGCATAATCAGGCATGCCCAATTCGCAATGATCAGGTGCTAGGGTATAGCTATCTACCCTGCGCCATACCTGCATTTCTGTAGCATTTTGACATGTATAAGAATCCCATGACAAATTGACTTTTTTACCATTACCCTGAACACTCATCAAGCCTTCAGGAGGAGGGCCTACCACCCTAATAAACCAAGTAGCAAAATCCGCGAGCTTGGGACCTCTGCCCATAGTTGCATCAGGTTGATCCACCGCCTTAAACCGAACTTGGTATTCACGTTCCCTCACATGAGAACAATCTGTTTGCCAAGTAAAATTCAGTTTTGCCGGGGTTGGCTGCACAATATTGGGAAAAGGCGAATAAGAAGCAGGGTTAGAATTGAATTCATATACACTGCCAAACGAGGAAAATATGATCGGATCATTATCTGGATCTGTGGCAATAATCTCCTGCTCTAATATGTCCCCGGCTACTACGCAGGTATCCGGTGGAGGCTCAATTTCGGGAGGTTCATTGTTACAGTCGTTTACCAGCACCTGCATGTCGCGTGTAACGTATCCAAGCTTGAACCACTCGCCTTGAATCTTGCGCCATTCCACTACGCGAAAAGCCCAGTTGTATTCCCCTTCACCGCCTGGGGAATCCCAAACGATATCTCCCGTTCGCTGGTCAAGAGAGAATGATGCAGGGCCAGTTTGCTCTTCGTTTTTGGCATCGTACTGAGCAATGTCATGATCGTCCGGAAATCTATAATTTACTACGGGTACATCTTGATCAGATTTAGGAATGGTAAATTCATAAGAAAGGCTATCTCCATCAGCATCTATGGCCCCTGCATTATGCAAAAAGGTAACTCCTACACATGCATCATCTATTGGTGGGTTGAGCAATACAGGTGTATTGTTGCAACCTAGGAATGGGTCAATGATGATCACTGTCTCTACATAGAAAGGAGTATTGACAGAGTTTTCCATATTTACGATATCCGCATTCCTATTAAACTCCCGAAAGCTGATCTTATATTGTCCCGGCCCTGGGAAGGTATGCTCCTTAAAGTAAATGTTTATGGCCCTCAAGTCCCCCAAATCCTCGAAATAATCATACTCACCGGTAGGGAATGTTTCTACTACGCCATCGCCATAGTTGATTTCCCCACCGCCAAAAATGACATCAGATCCCAAATCAGTATAACCCGTCACCGTAAAGCGATAGGTATAGTTCTGACAGGAAATTAACTTCGCAGTCACTTCACCCGCCCTGATATGTGTAGCCCACACTTCTGAGAGACAAAAGAATAAAAGAGCGCAAGTGATAATGATCCGAAGATTCTTTTTCATGGGTTGAAGATACTTCTACTACTTTATTAAATCAAATTTTATACTTTTAGTATTTGGCAAACAAAAAAAAATAAGGTTAGGTTACAACTTTTTTTTGAAAATGATAATTATCATTTTTCATAATGAAGAATAATGGCAACTTTGTGACATATTTGAAAAATAGATAGAATGTCTGTCTGTCATCGATTAAATTGAAAATATCCTAATAATAAAAACAAATTAATATGGGTTGGTTTATAAAAATATTTGGCAGTTCACTTGGGAAAAAGCTCCTAATGTCGCTGACAGGACTGTTTTTGATTTCATTCCTGACTGTTCACCTGATTGGCAATCTGTCGGTCTTTAGTCAGGATGGTGGTTTGGCTTTCAATGCCTACGCTAAATTCATGTCCACCAATCCATTGATCAGTACAGTATCTTATTTGCTTTACGCCAGTATTATTCTTCATGTGATTGTAGCTATTGTTCTCACTAGTGCCAATAAATCAGCAAGACCTGTAAAATACAAACAACTCAACGCCAAAGATAACAGCAGTTGGGAGTCGAGAAGCATGGCTTTATTAGGCATTTTGGTGCTTGCTTTTATTTTGCTCCACCTCAAAGATTTTTGGTGGCAATATAAATTTGGTGGTAGCTATCAGTTTTCGGAAGATGCCAACGGCAACCGTGATATATATGCATTGGTTATCCAGCAATTCAGCACCACTTTTGGTTTGGCATCGTACCTGATAGGCCTTTTGGCATTATTCTTTCACCTAAAGCATGGATTTCAGAGTGCTTTTCAAACTCTCGGAATTAACCATAATAAATATACCCCGGCCATAAAAAATATAGGATTGGCTTATTCAATTATTGTCCCGCTTTGCTTTGCGTCAATGCCGGTATATGTCTATTTTTTTAAATAATCTTGCAATAAAAAACTAAATATATTATGTCCCTTGATTCGAAAATTCCTGAAGGCCCATTGGCTGAAAAATGGACAAAACACCAATTCAATTTGAAGTTGGTAAATCCGGCTAACAAACGAAAATATGACATTATCGTAGTTGGAACGGGCTTGGCAGGAGGTTCTGCCGCTGCTTCTTTTGGCGAGTTAGGATATAATGTAAAATCTTTCTGCTATCAGGACAGTCCACGACGGGCACACAGCATCGCTGCTCAGGGAGGGATCAATGCCGCCAAAAATTACAAAAACGATGGGGACAGCGTTTTTAGGTTGTTTTATGACACCGTAAAAGGGGGTGACTATAGATCTAGAGAGGCAAATGTTCATCGATTATCTGAAGTAAGCAACAATATTATCGATCAATGCGTGGCGCAAGGAGTTCCATTTGCCAGAGAATACGGGGGACTTCTTGACAACAGGTCTTTTGGAGGAGCTCAGGTTTCCAGAACGTTTTATGCCCGTGGGCAGACAGGCCAGCAATTATTGTTAGGAGCCTATTCGGCACTTAGTCGACAAATAGCAGCTGGCAAAGTGACAATGTTTACTAGAACAGAAATGCTTGATGTGGTCATTATTGATGGCAAAGCAAGAGGCATTGTTACCAGAAATATGGTAACCGGAAAAATAGAATCACACAGCGCTCATGCCGTGGTTTTGGCAACAGGAGGATACGGAAATGTATTCTTTCTATCCACCAATGCGATGGGCTGCAATGCCTCTGCAGCTTGGAGGGCCTACAAAAAAGGAGCCTTCTTTGGCAACCCATGTTATACTCAAATTCACCCAACTTGTATTCCTGTCCATGGCGATCAGCAATCAAAGTTGACATTGATGTCAGAATCATTAAGAAACGATGGCAGGGTCTGGGTGCCAAAAGAACTATCCGTTTCTGAGAAATTGAGGAGAGGCGAATTGAAGCCCAAGGATGTTGCTGAAGAAGACAGAGATTATTATTTAGAAAGAATATATCCATCCTTTGGGAACTTAGTTCCTCGAGATGTTGCCTCTAGAAATGCAAAAAATGTTTGTGACGAAGGGCGTGGTGTTGGCGAGACAGGTTTGGCAGTGTTTTTAGATTTCAGGGATGCCATAGCGCGAGATGGTGAAGATACCATTCGTGCGAAGTATGGGAACCTCTTCCAGATGTACGAAAAAATAACGGCTGATAACCCTTATAAAACACCAATGATGATATACCCGGCTGTGCACTATACCATGGGTGGACTTTGGGTTGATTATAATCTACAAACGACTATTCCGGGATTGTTCGCTGCCGGAGAGTGTAATTTCTCAGACCATGGGGCTAACCGATTGGGAGCCTCTGCATTGATGCAGGGATTGGCTGACGGGTATTTTGTACTTCCATACACTATTGGAGACTATCTGACCGGAGTGCCCATCAAAAAGATCGATACCGATCACGAAGCCTTTACCGAGGCCGAGCAAGTGATCAAGGACAGAATTCACAAGTTGTTGAATATAAAAGGAACCAAAACCGTAGATCATTTCCACAAGGAACTTGGGAAGATCATGTGGGAAAAATGTGGTATGGCGCGCAATGAAAAAAGGCTAAAAGAGGCCAAAGTAGAAATCCAGCAATTGCGGGAGGAATATTGGAAAGACGTGAAAATCCTTGGTGTAAATGAAGAGCTCAACATGACCTTGGAAAAAGCCATGCGTGTAGCGGATTTTATGGAACTCGGCGAACTAATGGTTGATGATGCTTTGGATAGAAAGGAATCCTGTGGAGGCCACTTTAGGGAAGAAAGCCAGACGGAAGAAGGAGAAGCTAAGCGCGATGATGAAAATTTCTCTTATGTATCGGCATGGGAATTTAAGGGAGAAGGTGCTCCGGCAAAATTGAATAAAGAAGCTCTGGTATTTGAAAATGTAAAACTCACTCAAAGAAGCTATAAGTAATGGAAAAAGTAAGAAATTATACCTTGAAAATTTGGCGACAGCCAAATGCACAAAGTAAAGGAGAGTTTAAAACTTATGAAGTTAAAAATATATCAACTGGTAGCTCCTTTTTAGAGATGCTGGATATCCTCAATGAGGAAATATCCGAGGCGGGTGAAGATCCGGTGCATTTTGACCATGATTGCCGTGAAGGAATATGTGGCATGTGTAGCCTGTTTATCAACGGGCGACCGCATGGTCCGGAAGAGGAAATCACAGTGTGCCAATTGCACATGCGTACTTTCCCAAACAATACTACGATCACAATAGAGCCATGGAGAGCGAAGGCTTTTCCTGTGATTAAAGACCTGATAGTAGACCGATCTGCTTTCGACCGCATCATCCAATCAGGTGGTTTTGTCTCTGTCAATACCGGCTCAGTTCCGGATGGAAATGCCATCCCGATTCCAAAGCAAAATGCCGACTTGGCCATGGACGCCGCAGCTTGCATAGGATGTGGAGCGTGTGTCGCTGCGTGTAAAAACGCTTCGGCAATGTTGTTTGTGAGTGCCAAAGTTTCTCAACTTGCACTGTTGCCACAAGGACAGGTAGAGCGCAAAAAGCGTGCATTAGCCATGGTCGATCAAATGGATAAAGAAGGGTTTGGATCGTGTACTAATACCGGTGCTTGCGAGGCAGAATGCCCGAAAGGAATTGATCTTTCTAATATTGCTCGCATGAATCGGGAGTACTTTACAGCTTCGTTGACATCGTAGAGGCAAAATGCTATTCGCTTGATGTAGTAGCTGATTTGACAAAAAACGAATTATATTTAAGGGGTATTTGCCCCTTTTTCTTTTTATGGATTTAGATACAAAAAACAAAATCGTAGTTAGTTGCTCGCCTGGATTGGCCGAGGCCGTTTCAAACGAACTTCGTGAACTAGGCTTCGAAGTAGAAAAAACGGATCCGAAAGCTGTTGTAACCTCGGGGACTTTCCGCGATGCTATGAAGCTGAATTATGTTTTGCGTACAGCAAACCGCGTTTTTTTTCATATTGATTCATTCCGTGCAATTCACCCGAACCATTTATACAAAAACGCCAAGAAGATTGAATGGGAAAACATCTTACAACCGGATGGATATTTTAGCATTGATTCTTTTGTGAAAAATAAATTTATAAGAGATACCCGCTTTGCCAACCTGAAACTAAAAGACGCAATTGCCGACAGGTTCATGGAGATAATGGACAAACGGCCAGATACCGGCTCTGAAAAAAATGAGGCAGTGATTTTTATGCGTTGGATGAACGAGGATGTTGAATTATTTATCGACACTTCGGGTCAGACTCTGGCCAAGCATGGCTATAGAAAAAATCCCGGAGCGGCTCCCTTGATGGAAAACTTGGCCGCAGCCATGATCCGCGAAAGCAAGTGGGACAAAACCTCTCACTTTGTCAATCCGATGTGCGGAAGCGGTACTTTGGCCATCGAAGCGGCTCTGTTGGCCATTGGTAAATATCCGGGCGATTATCGGGGAAATTATGCTTTTCAGCATCTGCAATCTTATCAGTCTGAAGCTTGGGATGAGATCAAAAAAGGCCTAGAAATCCATGAAATTCCTGAAAAGCTAGATTTTAAAACCATAGCTTCAGACCGGGATGGAAATGTGATAGACATCGCAAAGGAAAATGCAAAAGCGGCTGGAGTAGATCATTTGATAGATTTTCAAGTCTGTGATTTTGAAGAAACGGAAATCCCTAAAGGTAGCGGAGTGATAATGTTCAATCCGGCATATGGCGAGCGCATGGGAGAACTGGAACAATTAGAAGAAACCTACGGTCTTATTGGTGACTTTATGAAACAGAATTGCCATGGATATTTAGGGTATATTTTCACCGGAAATATGGAATTGGGCAAGAGGGTCGGACTGCGCACCAAGCGAAAAATTCCATTTTTTAACGGAAAAATAGAATGCCGATTGCTGGAGTACGAATTGTATAAAGGTAAGGCGGATAGCTAGGTTCTGAGTACTAGCCATGGGTTGCATGAATTTACTAAACTTACAATGGACTCTAAGAAACTTATATTCTTCGGATAATACCCACAGATAAAAACAGTTTAGCAACCAATTTCAGAATTGTCGTGTCTTACTAAAAAACAATGAAATTATGAACAATCCATTTCTTACTTTCTTTAGCCTAGTTCTTTTAGTAGGAGCGACCTTTAGTTGCCATAATGAAAATTTTCAAAATTGTGAGGCAGGCGATACACAGCAACTCGAAACCTTTTATAAGGATGAGTTTGAAGAGATACCTTGCAGTCTTCAAAATATTGATGCAGAAGTTAATGAGGTCAACCTAATCATAAAGGATCAGACTGATTTTGAAGAATACTTTTCATGTAGTGATCAGTTTCCAGATATTGATTTTGACAAATACTTTATTTTGGCGGGTCGTTATAGACATTATAATTGCGCAGGATTGGATAGTCAAGAAGTTCTAGTATGCAAAAACAAAGTTGTTTTTAGAGTAAGAATGCTCAAACAAGACTGCCATGCGTTTACAAATGTATTTTATGCAGTAGTACTTGAAAAAGGATACAGTAGCTTGCCTGTAGCTTTCGATGTTCAGTTTGAGAATTAAAGATATCTTTAGTAAAATAAATTTCCATGAAAATGCAAGTAACCTAGCACCCAGAAACTAGCACCCGTCACCCTATTCCAACAACAACTCAATATCTTCTTTTGACAAATCCTTTACGAAACTTTCTTCTGTCGTGATCAGGTTGGAGGCCAGCCGTTCCTTTCGTTTTTGCAGCGTAAGGATTTTTTCTTCCACAGTATTTTTGGTGATGAACTTATAGGTAAATACTTTGTTTTCCTGTCCGATTCGATGCGCCCTGTCCACAGCTTGTTGCTCTATGGCAGGATTCCACCATGGGTCGAGGATAAAGACATACTCTGCTTTGGTAAGGTTCAACCCAAGCCCACCAGCTTTCAGGGAAATCAAAAATAATTTCAGATCATCTTCATTTTGAAACCTTTCTACCTGAGCCTGACGGTCCTTAGTAGATCCATCAAGGTATGCAAAATCCATGTTCTGCTCGATAAAGTATTCTTTGATGATTGTAAGTTGTTTCACAAACTGACTAAAAATTAATACTTTATGATTTTCACTGATAGCACTTTTTACCATTCTTGTCAGGGCATCAAACTTACCGGAGTCGCCATCGTATTCCGAATCTACCATTTTTGGATGGTTGGCTATCTGGCGCAATTTGGTCAAGCCCTGGAGCAAGATCATTCGAGATTTGTTCATCCCGACATGCTCAATTTTTTCCAATATCTGATTTCTAAAATACGACTTCACCTCCTCATACTCCTCTTCCTGACGAGCTGACATCGTACAATATTTTACACTTTCCACCTTTTCCGGCAGTTCCGTCGCCACCTGTGATTTATGCCTTCTGAGGATAAATGGCTTGATGATGGAATAGAGCTTTTTGTTTTTATCCAGATCATTTTTCTTTTCGATAGGAATTAGAAATTCTTTCCTGAAAAAAGACTGATTGCCAAGTAGCCCTGGATTGATAAAAGTCATTTGAGACCATAGATCCATCGTGCTATTTTCAAGCGGCGTGCCCGTCAAAATGAGTTTATGCTTGGAGCTCAACTTTTTTACACTTCTGGAAATATTACTATTTGGGTTCTTAATCGTTTGAGATTCATCCAAGACAACATAATTGAAGCGGAAGGATGAAAGCAAATCGATGTCTAACCTGATGATGCCGTAGGTGGTCAAAACCACATCATATCCCATAAATTGATCCACCTCTTTGATTCGGTTGCTACCCGTGTAGCTGAATATTTTCAGGCAAGGGGTAAACTTTTTTGCTTCCAGCTCCCAATTGTACAGCAGGGATGTAGGAAGTATAAGCAGGGATGGCATCGTCTCTCCTTGTTCTTTCATCTGTAGCAACATCGCCAGAGTTTGCACAGTCTTTCCAAGACCCATATCATCCGCAAGACAACCGCCAAACTTGTACTTGTTCAAGAAATTCAGCCAATTGTAGCCCGCTTTTTGGTACGGTCTCAACTCCCCTTTAAAACCTGTTGGTGTGTCAATATCTTCGATCTCTTCAAATGAACGCAGTTTTTTCAACTTCCTGTCCATCGTCACTTTGGCAAGATTGCCAATTTCAAGATCCTTTACCAAAGACAAATGATGCTTGTTAAGCACCAGCTTTTCACCGCCATCTCTTTCGTCCATAAATGCAAAAAGCTCGGCGTACTCCTTGATCCATGCTTCAGGAATAATGCCCGTTTCTCCATTAGGGAGAAGAATCTCATTGCCCTTTCTCATGATGATCTTGCGCAAATCTTTGAATGGGATTTCATAATCGCCAAACTTGATAATGGCATATATGTCAAACCAATCGATGTTTTCCTTTACCTCTACGGTGATAGAAGAGGCCCCGATAAAATACCGCTTGTTTCTCGCATTTTTCTGAACTAACCGGATATTTTCCCCGGCAAGAATATCCTTGTTTCGCGATAGCCAATCTACCGCGCCGGATTGTGATATGGTACATTTGGAGTTTTTGAAATCCAGGCCCAGATCTTTCAGTAATTTTATGATGCGCAGCTCCTCTTGGGTATGGCGAGGGATGCGATAAAAAGTATAATTGTCATTTTCACTTTCCACACGCACGCTTACTTCGCTACTATTATCTGTCCGGAAATTGTATGAATTGTAGTCGAAGGAAATATCAAATAATATTTTAGTTTCCTCTGTGCTATGGCCATTTGATGTGTCATTCCCATCGTGAGCATTAAACAATGTAGGGACGGAAGTCGCGTTTACCGCCAATTCTGACATCGAAAGCTTTGGCTCCGGATGATGCCGCTCTGTTTTTATATCAAACCCTTTGGCATAAACATCAAACGTTGCCACGAGTGGTGCTATGAAATTTCTATAATAATGATCCTCCACCTTTTTTGGCACTACTACGAATTTCTTTTTAAGGAAAGGTACTAGTTTATGGCCGTCCACATATTTTGAAAAACTGTATAGCTTATTTTCGCAAACGAGAAAAGCGGGTTTCTTGCACACGATGTATGCCTTTTTACCAAGAAAATCTACCTTTTCTCCATTGTATTTGATGGTTGGAAAATAATGCGTATTGTCCTCATTTCTTCGAAAATGAAAAAGTATGGTTGATGTAGGATCCAGGACTTCGATTTTTTGCCACGTTGGCTCGCCATCATTACCCATTTCAAAAAGCAATTTTCCATGGATAATTTCCAATATCTTTCCCCTGCGGATTTCGAGATACTTTTGTATTTCCTTTTGCAACTGCTCGTCAGGCTTATCTTCTCGATACACCTTCAGGAAAAAATCTCTGGGTTTAATTTTCCCTTTATAAAATCGACGAACCACGGCCTCCTGCTGGATGGAATCCATGAGATCAATAAGCTTATAGTCGATTTCATCCAATCCACTGGCAAATTCGCCGGCATTGTGCGAAGAAATATTTTGATTTTGAAGCGTAAGTTTCCCCTGTTCATCGAGCTGAACGACAAATGACTCAAATAAATACCCCAGAAATTCATGCTCAAAAAGCGAGTAAATGATCTGGAATGGATTAGACGTAGAAACATGCATAGCAAAAAAATCAATCCGCAAGATAAGATTTATTCTCCAATGATTCTCTGACTTCCATCAGTTTTTGGAAGAAATCGAGAAGAGAAAAATCAAAGATGCAATGCGAAGATAAAACAGTTGTGAATCGCCAACTTTTTATTGGCTTCCTTGCATTTGAGAAAGAAAAAAGCTTCTATAACCCATAACTACCAGCCAGAAAATTCATGGATTCTATAGGCCTTTTCGAGTCCGATTATATCATCTATGCCAATACCATATTTGCGTCCGGCATTTTATTTTATCATCTCTCTGATCTTGAGAAATGCTTTTACTACCAGCAGACAAATAAAACCAACTAAAAGGCCCACAATAACTTCAAGGACAAAGGATGGCAGCGAAGATAGGTAGTGATGAAAAAAATCAAGATTGTGAACAAATATTCCTCCAGACACTAGAATCAATGCTAAGGTGCCAATCACACTTAAACTTTTAATCACTTTTGGGAGTGCACGAACCAATAATTTGCCTATGGATTTTGAAAGGCTTTTTTCCTTTTTGCTCCTTTTTATCAATGCATATCCCATCTCATCCATGCGCACAATAAGCACTACCAATCCATAAACGCCGATTGTAGCAACAATGGCAATGAAGGTCACTACAATCACCTGATTGACAATGGGTTTTCCGATAGCTGTGTCAAGTGCGATGATTATTATTTCTACCGACAGGATAAAGTCAGTCACAATGGCCGATTTTACACGTTCTTTTTCCACAGCCAGAATTTCCTTTTCTGTAAGGGCTTCTTTTGTTTCGATGCCTTTTGGCTTTTTATGTGGCACAAAGAACTCGTATATCTTTTCGGCACCTTCATACCCCAGATACAGCCCACCCAGCAATAAAATGATGATGACTGCCGATGGCAAAAAAGCACTCAGCAAAAATGCGATGGGAAGTATAATCAATTTATTTATAAATGAGCCTTTGGTGATGGCCCACAACACCGGGATTTCGCGTGAAGAAACAAACCCAGATGCTTTTTCGGCATTGACCGCCAGATCATCACCCAAAATGCTGGCTGTTTTTTTGGCCGCGACCTTGCTCATCACAGCCACATCGTCCATAAGGGCGGCTATATCATCCAGTACTGCAAAAATCCCTGAGGCCATATTGTATTTGTTTTTGATTTAAAAGGGTGGAAAATCCATGGATTGCTTTTGGGTACTGGAAGGATCACCAATGTTAATTATTTGAATCTATAAAATTCAAGTTAGTTGTGTTTTTATGAAATTCCTCTCATAATATAATCAACAATGTTCCATTGATCATTTTCTTTCTCTAAATAAACTTCTCCATTTTCATAGATTAAGTTAAAAATAACTCGTGCTTTGTCTTTGCCTTCTGTGAAAGAAATTTGATAGATCTCAGGATCAGTTTCAATCTGCCACCAATTGCTTCCCGAAACTATCAGAAAATTATTCAAAAAATTTAATCGCAATAGATATTGATCTTGTGGAATGGGTTTTACTACGATTACATTTTCCTTCGAGTTTGAAGAACCAACAGGCACATAATCTGTTCCTAAAAATGAGCTGAGGGCACTTTTATAATCATTGGTATAGTACAGAACATTCATAGTGTCATTTGAAATAGTCGGCTTAAAATCATTGATTGTTAAAGATTCATCAACTAGTTCATTATAATGAAATCCATATTTGATAGAAGTCTGAACGATACAGTAAGAAGTTCCATTATAAATATTGTCTCCCCACTCTGATTCACTCATTCTACCCAAGTCCCATGGCGTATACGTCTCTTCAAAAACTCCGTAAACATCCAACAATGAATCGGGAATATTAGAATCAGGTTCGTAGGTAAGATTCCATTTGTCGAGGATGGTTTTCAAGCAACTATCGCAAGAATCGTTATATGCTTCCATTAAGCTATTATATATTATCTGGGCGGATTCACTCAACTGCTGGTATTGAGGTTCACTACCCTTGGGCTTTTCACATCCAATTAAGCTGGCAGCAAACAGGAAAAAAATACAAAGTCCGAAGGTTTTCATCTGATTTTATTCAACTCTTATAACGACATCATTCATTTAAATTTTATATATCAACAGCTATTTTTTGCCCAATCACATTGCTTTTCTAAATCTACTAACTTTATGATTTCATCAAAAGAACCTACTACTGGTTGTCAAAAAAACCTTCCTAAATCCATGAATTTTCGACGAGCAAGCATGCTTCGCATCATAGCAGCTTAGGTGTCAGCGACTGGCTTTTAGTTTTTCTCCTATTCGTTCAATTGTGTTCCAATTTCGGGTTGTCATATCCTTTCCATAAAATTTTTCCAACGCTTCCATTGCCTTTGGCGTTTTTGATACTGACAGGTCTAAAATACTGAATATAGTTTGATCCCTGTTTTCGATAATTTCATAAGAGTTATCAGGACTCCTCCAGGGTAGCTTTAATTCTGCGTTGTGGTTTTTCCACAAAAAAGAAACATACAATCGAATATCCTTAGTGATTTTTACATCTTTGAACGGATCGTTGTTCAGCAATTCATTAATAATTTCAGCTTTTCTTATTACGGTTGGAATGGGAAACCCAAACGCTCTTTCCAAATGCTTTGAAATTTTACTTTCAAGATTGCCATGGTCAGCCTCAAATATGATATTTCCTGAATTCAAAAGAGTGACAATGTTTTTCAAATTCAACTTTTCCAATTCAGACCGCAGGTCAGCCATTGGCACTTTATGATGACCACCAACATTAATTCCACGAAGAAAAGCAACGTATTTTTCTTTTGTTTCCATTCAATTTAAGTTATTTTTTCAGCTTGCCGCTAACAATTGCACAACCACATATCCATTGCGGTTATCTACAATTCAAATTTAGGCGTTTATTTATTTTATCAAACAGGGGTTGTCATTATGCTAAGGCTTTAATGATCCCCAAAAATCCCTCAAAATCCATGAAATGAATAAATCCTGAGGGATCATTTACATTATCCACAATTAATTATTATCATGCGTATTGTATTTTTTAGTTGGTTTGGAAAGCACCCAAGCCACCACCCAAAAGAATTATTTGTACTTTCCAGAAAGTAAAATTATGAATCTGACCACCCAAGCCATCCTTGCCCTTTCGCCAATCCTTGTTGCAGCCATTCTGCTGGTAAAGTTCCGATGGCCGGCACGGCGCACCATGCCGCTGGTCTATGTCATGACGTTAGCAATTGCCATTTTTGTTTGGGGCGTTCCGTGGGTCGAGGGCATCGCCTCTACCATCCAGGGGCTGTTCATCACTTTTGACATTCTGTACATCATCTTTGGGGCCATCTTACTCCTTAATGTCCTGAAATACTCCGGAGCAATCACCGCCATCAGGAATGGCTTTTCCGACATCAGTTCCGACCGCAGGGTGCAGGTCGTGATCATTGCATGGCTTTTTGGGGCTTTTATAGAAGGAGCGGCGGGCTTTGGCACTCCGGCTGCGATCGTTGCGCCGCTGATGCTGGCCTTGGGCTTTCCGGCCATGGCAGCTGTGATGCTCGGCATGATGGTGCAAAGCACGCCCGTTACGTTTGGGGCTGTCGGCACACCAATTTTAGTAGGTGTAACAGGTGGGTTGCAAAACCCGGAAATGACGGCTGCGCTGGCGCAGAATGGCATGACCTTTCATGACTACCTCCAACTCATCACTGTGAATGTGGCCATAATCCATGGAATTATTGGCACTTTCATTCCACTGTTTATGTGCGCGATGATGACGCGATTCTTCGGTGAGAACAAATCATGGAAAGAAGGGCTAGCGATCTGGCCATTTGCGATATTCGGTGGCTTGGCTTTTACGATCCCTTATCTCCTTACGGGAATATTCCTTGGTCCCGAATTTCCATCTCTGCTCGGAGCTTTGATTGGTATAGCGATCGTCGTGACCGTAGCAAAAAAAGGAATTTTATTACCGAAAAAAACCTGGGATTTCCCGAACAAAGATCAATGGCCTTCTTTCTGGATGGGCGGAATTACAGTCGATAATGCCCCTAAAATCCCTGCCTCGCCGGCAGGCGGTCAGAAAAATGAAATGTCTATCTTTCGGGCTTGGCTTCCGTACTTGTTGGTTGCCGTCATTCTGGTCATTTCAAGGTTGCCACAATTGCCGGTAAAATCCATGCTTTTGAGCATTACAGTTGGCTGGGAAAATATCCTTGGCACATATATCAATGCGAAAAGTACGCCGCTGTACCTACCCGGAAGCATTCTCATTTTTGTGGTTGTCATCACGTTTTTTATACATAAAATGAAATATTCGGATTTAAAAAAGGCATTGGGAGAATCAAGTAAGATGATTGTCGGGGCAGGTTTTGTGCTCGTATTCACCATTCCGATGGTGCGTGTCTATATCAATTCGGGCAGCAATTTGTCCGGCTTGTCGAGCATGCCGTTGGCCATGGCAGAATGGGTGGCAGGAAGTGTCGGAAATATCTGGCCTTTGTTCGCTCCTACCATCGGTGCGCTGGGAGCATTCATCGCAGGCAGCAATACCGTCAGCAACTTAATGTTCAGTCTGTTTCAGTTTGGAGTAGCTGAGCGGTTGGCCATGTCAGGGGTTTTGATCGTGAGCCTGCAAGCCGTGGGTGCAGCTGCCGGAAATATGATTGCGATCCACAACGTGGTGGCGGCATCCGCCACAGTGGGCATGCTAGGACAGGAAGGAAATATTTTACGAAAAACCATCATTCCGACGATTTACTACGTGCTATTTGCCGGGATACTGGGTATAATTGCAGTAGATTTATTGGGTGCTTTCGACCCAATTACCATGAAATGATTTAGAATTCAAATGATAAAATAGGTTGTTAAGTTTAGTTCGTTGATGTTTTTTATACGGCACAAGATTGTACATATTAGGCATAAGTCCAATGACTGAGTGTCCCCCGCTGGCGGGGGTGCAGGGGGTGGAATCGGTGTCTTTCAAAACTTCATAAAACTGATTTTTCGTCTAGGAAGAGGAGTGTTAACAAGAGCAATTGTTTTGGATTTAATTCGGAAATTCAGATCAATAGTGGCTTTATAAATGTTAGAAAAAATATTAATAAAAGGAAATAATCCACCCCCAACCCCACGGGGGATAAAGAAGGATTGAATATTTTCATTAAAATAAAAGTAGAACCGTAAAATATAGCAAATGGAATCTTACCAAAAAGAACTCAATCCAAATACCCGGGTGCTCATGGGCCCCGGACCAAGTGATGCGCATCCACGTGTGCTCAAAGCCATGTCAACGCCTTTGATCGGCCATCTCGATCCTCAATTTCTGGAAGTGATGGACGACATCAAGGTGATGACGCAAAAGACTTTTCAAACCAAAAACCACCTGACATTTGTGGTGTCTGCACCGGGAAGTGCCGGCATGGAAACATGTCTGGTCAACTTGCTAGAGCCGGGCGACGAAGCGCTGATTTGTGTGAATGGCGTTTTTGGAAACCGCATGTCGGACATTGTGGAGCGCTGCGGTGCAAAACTAGTGCGCATCGATGCGCCATGGGGAGAGGCCATCCATCCCGATCAGGTAAAGGAAGCTTTGAAGACTTGCAAGCCAAAGATAGTAGCTATTGTCCATGCAGAAACTTCCACGGGCGTATTGCAGCCATTGGAAGAAATCAGCAAACTTACCCATAATGCTGGGGCCTTGTTTGTGGTTGACGCTGTAACTTCCTACTGCGGAACAGAACTGAAAGTAGACGATTGGGGGATTGATGCAATTTATACTGGTTCGCAAAAATGCCTCAGCGCGCCTCCGGGCCTGTCCCCGGTTTCTTTTAGCGAACGTGCCGTTGCCGCTCTGGACAATCGCAAAACCAAAGTACAGAGTTGGTTTTTGGACTTAACTATGGTCAAAAATTATTGGGCTGGAGCTAAAAGAGCATATCACCACACAGGGCCCGTTTCGGCGATGTTTGCCTTGCGCGAAGCCCTGCGATTGGTATTAGAAGAAGGATTGGAAAATCGTTTTGCAAGACATAGCGCAACTCATGAATTGTTGAAGGAAGGCTTGGAGCCGTTAGGATTTGAGTTTTTGGTAAAAGAAGGATATCGATTGCCGATGCTCAACGCCGTGAAACTTCCTGAAGGATTGGATGATGTCGCCACGCGCTCCCGCTTGCTCAATGAATACAACATCGAAGTCGGTGGTGGATTGGGTGACTTCGCCGGAAAAATCTGGCGCATCGGACTGATGGGCAATAGCTCCACCGCCAACCATGTGAATCAATTAACAGGCGCGCTCAAAGCAATTATATAATGGCAACAACAGACCCGGCATTTATACTTTCTCTCCAAAAAAACCTCAGCGGCGATGTGCTGACGGATGATTACACGCTTGGGATATACTCGACCGACGCCTCTGTCTATCAAATTCGACCGCTGGTTGTGGTGGCCCCAAAAGACGAGAATGATGTGATAATGGCCATTGGACTTGCCAATCATTTTGAAGTTAAAATACTTCCACGAGGTGCGGGTACCAGCTTGGCCGGGCAAACGGTCGGGGAATCCATGGTTTTGGATTTTTCCAAATACATGAACCAAATCCTCGAAATCAACGAAGCTGAAAGGTGGGTGCGCGTACAGCCGGGTCTGGTGCGCGATGTACTCAACGAGGAACTGAAAAAATACGATCTGCACTTTGCACCCGATCCTGCCACTTCCAGCCGCGCCAATATCGGAGGTATGGTCGGGAACAATTCGTCGGGAACGAAAAGTATTTTGTATGGAAAAACAGTGGATCATGTGCTTGAAGCCAATGTGATCCTGGCAGATGGCACTAAACTTTTACTGAAAGACCTTACGGAAAAAGAGCTCGAAGAGAAGATTGCCATAATGGATCGCGAGGCGCAAATCTATCGCGGCTTCAAAGTGACCATTGATGTTTGTAAGGAAGAGATCAAAAAGAAATTCCCGAAAGTAATGCGTCGGGTGGGCGGCTACAATTTTGATGAATTTGTAGATACAAAAACCTGGAACCTCGCCAAGCTCATTACCGGAAGTGAAGGAACCCTGGCAACGACGCTTGATGTAAAGTTGAATCTGGAGCCATTGCCAAAATTCAAATCCGTCTGCGTGGTGCATTTTCATGAGCTGTTGGAAGCCATAAAGGCAGTAGAATCCATGCTGGCTTATGCGCCCTCTGCCGTGGAGATCCTGGACAAGACAGTAGTGGATCTGAGCCGTGAGAACCTGACCACAAAGCGAAGTGCCCAATTTATAGAAGGCAATCCGGAGGCGATTCTCATTGTGGAGTTTTATGGCGAAAGCCAGGAAGATGTGATGGAACGCCCCACCAAGATGATCGAAGAGCTCAAACAGCTCAAAATGGGTTATGCCTATCCGCTTTTCCCGGAAGGGAAAGATTATGACGACGTTTGGGTGATCAGAAAGAAA
>JAUHYU010000161.1 GCA_030426345.1 Bacteroidia bacterium | reverse complement strand
TGAAGGCTGTCATGTCGTATAGATTCCTAATTATTTCCATATCCTAAAAATCCGATTATTGTAGCTTTACTAAAGCGTCATCTTCCTCAACACTTTCGCCATCATTAAAGCAGATTTCTACGATTTTCCCTGATTTATCTGAGGTAATAGCATTATATACTTTCATAGATTCGATGTAGCCAATCACATCCCCTACCTGTATGGTATCCCCTACTTTAACCGCCGTTTCCGAAGTGCTTTTCGTTCGGTGATAGTTTCCTTCCAAAGGTGCGGTGATCTCTTCAGCACTCCCTGATACATTTGGTTCTGCTGGGGCTGCAGTTACTGCTTTTGATGTCGTGGCAGCGGCATCACCATAAGAAACTGAAACGATATATTTTTCTCCATTCACATCCACATTAAGCGTTTTGGGTTCAAATGTGGTAGTTGAGGCTGGTGCAGAAGGAGCGGCTTTGGCAGCACGCTTTTCAGCCAGATCTTTTTCAAAATCTGTCTTTGCCTTGCCGGATTTATAATTACGATATTGCTCAGGGTGCATGGCCAATTCCATCAATTCTTCATCGTCTTGACCATAATCCCATCCATTGTCGTCCATTTCCTTGCGGAAAGTATCTAGCGCATTTGGATAAAGGTCTTGCGGGTTGCCTGTAAAAAATTCTCTACCCTGCTCTTTGGCCAATTGCATGATTTCAGGAGCCAATTCTCCGGGTACCTTCCCGGATTTTCCGAGCAGCATGTCCCAGGTATTGTCATCGATCATGGAAAAACGAGGCTTTCCTTTGGTCATCTGCACCACATTCATCAGTGCTACATTCTTAACATATTGGCTGTAAGGCGTCACTAATGGCGGATAGCCCAGCTTTGGCCAGATCACCTCCACTTCTTCAAATAGTTTTACCATCAAGTCGTCTTGAGTGACTTCAGGCTTATTGTTTTTCTTTAGCCATTTATTCAGACTTGCCAGATTGTTGGCAAGATCAGCCATCAGACTACCCATCATCCCACCCGGCAATCCTGGGCCTATCAATAGCGAATTGAGAAATCTGTTTCTTGGATTGATATAATATCCCAAAAAGTCATCAATGAATTCCTGTGTCAGAGATCTAGCCTGCATGTAGGCTTTCATATTGATGTCGGGTAATGAAAATCCTGCATCTTTGAGCATTTCCACTACCGTGATAACATCGGCATGGCCTGTTCCCCAAGAAAGTGGCTCCATGCCTACATCGATAATTTCGCACCCTGCTCTAGCGACTTCCAAAATAGAAGCAGGAGTAAATCCTGGGCCTGTTTGTCCGTGGTATTGGATCAGGATGTTAGGGTTTGAGGCTTTTATACCTTTTACTATTTTTCCCAAACTGACTGGTCGACCGATCCCAGCCATGTCTTTAAGGCAGATTTCCTCCGCGCCACCTGCGATCAGTTGCTCTGCGAGATTTACATAATACTCAACAGTATGCAACTTAGAATGTGTAAGTGAAAGTGTTCCTTGGGCGATCATACCGCCTTCCTTAGCATACTTGATGGAATCTATAATATTTCTTGGATCGTTCAGGCCATCAAAAGAACGGGAAATATCTACACCCTGTTTTTTCTTTACCTTGAACATTAATTTTCTGACATCAGCGGGGACAGGGCTCATCCGAATACCATTAAGGCCTCTTTCGAGCATGTGTGTCTGGATGCCTGCCTCGTTGAAATCTTTAGTCCATGCGCGAACTGCTTTATTTGGGTTTTCGCCAAACAATAGATTGATTTGTTCAAAGCCGCCACCGTTGGTTTCTACTCTGGCAAAACATCCCATATCAATGATTACCGGTGCTATTCTTTCCAATTGATCTTTGCGCGGCATGTACTTGCCTGAAGATTGCCACATATCGCGATATACCAGAGAGAGTTGAATTTCTTTTGCCATAACATTAGACGTTTATAAATTTTCGTTTTGAGTAATAAAAAATTGCGCTACCATCTACGCGACGGAAACAACATTGCTCACTATTTTGCTTTTACAACCGAAGTTACTTTTGCTTTACCTTCTGTTGCCATTTCCACCGCAGAAACAATAGCTGCCATGGTTTTAGGGTCTATTGTATTGGCTGGAGTTTGTCTCAGTGCCGGGGCGGTTTTGATCTCCGGAAGATACTTATTGACAAAGGAAATGAGGAGGTTGCCAAAAAAGACGATTAGTGCCAAAATGGTAAAAACGGTGATCATACCGACCGCCAACAACATCAATGCTGTACTAAATCCGTCATTCATATTTTCAAGTTTAAAAAGACACTCAAATGTAGGAAATTATTGAGAATTGACCCAGCCAGAGAGGGATTATCGGCACCATCTTATTTCATGGATTTTGACCCCTTTTTATTCCTTTATTTACCATGTAAGGCTACATGCTCTTTTTCACCAAATAGTGTAATTATTTGCTTGATAATCACGAAATCTATCTGTAGTCAACCGATCAGCTCCGAAGATTTTAAAAGAATATTTTTTTTTATTTACATTTGAATTTGGTTTGGTAATATTATACCAAATTTACTGATAGGTAAGCCGTGATAAATGGAAATATTTCTAGTGAAAAATAACATTTAAAGTGTTATCACGTTTTTCTCAACGAACCAAAAGATTAAAATTTATCAATACAGCCATTCAAAAAGATATTTGAGTGTTTAGAAATTAAAATATAAGTAAAATGAAAAAATTAGTTCTGTTAGCAAGTTTTGTATTTGGGGGTTTAGTTTTGGCTTATGGTCAAAATTCCAATGTGAAAATTGAATCTGGAAGTCCTTCTGTCATGGCCAAATTCAAATGGGAAGAAACCACACATAACTTTGGCAAGATCGATCAGGGGAAGCCCGTCACGACGGAGTTTACATTTACCAATACCGGTAGCTCGCCACTGATCATTAGCAATGTAAAAGGATCATGTGGGTGTACTATCGCCAAATATACCAAGGAACCGATAGCGCCAGGTAAAAAAGGAACTGTATCTGCGACTTACAATGCAGCTGCAATGGGAGCCTTCAACAAAAGTGTAAGGGTGACGGCCAACGTCGAGGGCGGTACTGAAACCTTATTTATCAAAGGAGAAGTAGCAAAACAGGATTTGTAAACAATCCTGTTGAAATATTAAGAGGCTCCAAGGCCTCTTTTTTTATGCCTAATGTTTTTAATAGAAAAACCGTTGCTTATTTTTGTGGCCGAAACGGGTTGTTAGCTCAGTTGGTTTAGAGCACTGCCTTGACAGGGCAGGGGTCGCTAGTTCGAATCTAGTACAACCCACCAAAAACCCTCACGTACTGCGTGAGGGTTTTTTATTTTTAAGGCATTCAAGCAGCCATGGATTTTAGAGGCTTTTATCTGATTATTTTGACATTAGGATGAATTTGGCAATTTTTATATTCTAATATAAATCTGAAGGCCAACTGATGGAGGCAGACATCGCTCTATTTGAGAAGATAAAAAAAGGGGACATCGCTTCGTTTGAAGTGATTTTTGAAAAATATTATATAGAGCTTTGTCGATATTGCAATGGCTTTATCAAAGACCCCGAAACTGCAAAAGAGATTGTTTCAGATGTGTTTGCCAATATCTGGTTAAAGAAATTGGAGATTGACCTACACTCGAATTTGCGTTCTTATTTATTTCGATCGGTGAAAAACCTATCACTCACTAAACTAAGATATAATAAAATTGAGGTGGAATCGCTTGATGCGGATATGATAAATACGGCACGGACTGAAAGCAGTGCCGATCGGGTTGTCCACACACGGGATTTTACAGAACGGTTGGAGGAAATAATAGACAATATGCCTGAAAAGCGGCAACTCGTTTTTAGATTGAGCAGGTTGGAAGGACTTAGCTACAACGAAATTGCCATTGTCATGTCTATCTCGCCCAGAACAGTTCAAAATCATATGGTGGAAGCCATAAAACACATGACCAACCACAAAAAGGAGCTATTAAAAATGATCATTTCCATTGGTTTTCTCATAGCACACTTCATATATTAGTACCCATCCATCGTCTTTTTAAGCTGATTTCTGAAGAGCTATTCCCCTTTAAGATTCATGGATTTTGAAGCATTTTTACATGATAATTTCAGTGCTACCCATAATCGACGTTAGAATGTAATTTCAACAATGGCAGAAAAGTAGCGGATTTTTCATCTGTCTATAATTTTTTAAGTCACTTGTTATCAGTGGCATATAATTATTCCCTTGTGTGTCCTAATTTGTTCCAGCCATGCTGGTTTCATGTGTATAAAATATTTTTTTACACTCGACTAGTAGGTCAACCGGCTATTTGTCATCTATATAATTGTAAGTCAGAATTATGCAAAACGATAGATTTAATTTTTTAGTCGCAAAATACTTGTCGGGTGAAATTCAGGAGGCCGAACAAGTTGAGCTGGATCAAATGCTGCAAGACAAAAAACTCTCTCAGCAATTTAAATGGCTGCAAACAACTTGGTATGGTACAGAACCATTT
>JAUHYU010000160.1 GCA_030426345.1 Bacteroidia bacterium | reverse complement strand
GAAGAATATAAATTTGGTCAGTTTGGCTTCCTGTCCTTTTCCTTCAGATTACACATTTTATAATTAATTCAACTTGATTTCAATTTTGATTTATCCACTATAGTCTGCACTTCTGCTTTTATCTCCTCTACGGCCATGGATTTTATCTTAATTTCTTTATTCAATAGTTCGTTGGCCATCTCTATGGCTTTGGTTTCTTGCTTGGTTTCGTCATACAGTTTTGCCAGCAAATACTTTGGGTAAAACCTGTCGGGAAGTATCTGCGATGCTTGCAGGTAGGCCTGTTCCGCATTGTAGTTTTGCCCGAGGGCTTTGTAGCTGTCTCCCAAGGCAGTATATACGATGGTGTTGGGCAGGAACCGCTCCGCCCTGGAAAGTATGCTTATGGCTTTGTCATGGTTTTTGGCCATGGCAAGGGCCTTTCCATAGTTCACGAGGTAGTCACCATTGTACTTAAGGTCATCATAAACTTTGCCATATTCCGGCAGGCTGGCCTCATAGGCCCCTATCTGGTAAGTGATGAAAGCCCGCTTCCATTGCCCAATGTTTTCATACTGCTGCCTTAACGGGTAGATCTGGGACAGTACCAAGCCCAAGCCTGCTATTGATCCCAAAATGGCAATAGGGCGAATGGCTTGTTTAGAGTTAAAGAACCCGGGTATTCGAATGTCAATATTTTGCTGATGTGCCGCGATGCCTGCCAAACATACCATCACACCAACTTTGATGGGCAAGATCTCCGTAGGGTAGGAAAACAGGGCAAATACCCCAAAAGCCAATAGGGACATCCTAAGTGCAAAAACCATGGTTTTTTGACCCTTTTTATTGCTTTTGACTCTGCCAAAAAAACAGAACCACACAACAGCGATGATAAGCATCATTCCGGCAATCCCAAGTTCCGAAGTCAACTGCAGATATTCATTGAATGCCCTGGTGGTATTGTCCGCAACCACGGCTTCTTCCTTGTTGTCTGATTGCTCAAAATAATCTGCCTGAAAGTTCAGGTAATTGGCCTTGAACTGGTCGTATCCAAAACCAAAAACAGGTTTTTGCTGTATCATTTTGGAGGTGACTTTCCAGATCAATAGCCTTCCATCCGCAGAGCCTTTTTTCATGACATAAAGCCCCATAAAAACCATGGCAACCAGCGCGATAGAAGCTATGATTGTAACAGATCTTTTAAGCGCGGTATCGAGTTTGGAATGTATAAATCCTACAACATTGTATCTGTTCGCAAAAATAAACAGGGAAGATGCGATCACTGCCAGCCAGGCGGCACGCGAACGTGTAGCCGGCAGTACCAGCAAAATGGAAACCAGTGCAACGAACGATAGGTATTTGAATACCATGGATCCCGGCAGGTTCACGTTGGTTATCAACCTGCCCAACCATCCCTGCGGTTTACTTCTACTGACAGCAGCGCTGTTGAGATATACCACCAGGGCAATGGGAAAAACAACTGCCAGAAATCCGGCATAGGGCCCGGGATTGAAAAATCCCCCCGTGATGTTGAACATGCTGTGTTGGGAAGGGAATACACCGTACAATTGAAGGTTTCCATATATCGCCTGGGCCGTTCCAGACACCAACAGGGCACTCGACAATACCCGGAAAGATCTATCACCCATATTTCTCAAGGCTAGATAAAGGCATGCCAACCCTGTAAGTTCCATAAACCGCTGAGGTATGCCATACCGGTCCATATCCAGCACCACCCTTGTAGCGACTAACAGAAAAAATATAGCCAATACCATGTCCAGTTTGGAAATGCGCAGTATAAACTTCCTATTATCCAGCATACACCCTATCAAAAAGATAGAAGTGATCAATATGATAGAAAATCCAAACAGGAAATATTTAGCGCTTTGTGTGGGAAACATAAGTCTTCTGTCCACTACAAACGGCAGGGCTATGATTAGCCCCGCCGTTATGTACAGGTTGAGTTGTTTGAGGATATGTATAGTCTTTCCCGGCACTTTGGTTTAGCTCAATTGTTTTCCAACAAATAATATTCAAAGACCCCAGGGGGTAAGTTATCCTGTGGTGGTGCAGGTCGCCCTGGCGGTGGGTATGGTGGTGGGTCATTCTCAGTACTGTCTCCTGCAATGGCCGCAAGCTGTTCTAGGTTAAAACTGTGGTTACTGGCACTTTTATATTGTTGGGTCAGCGTTATAGTCCATCCAAAGATAAAGGCAGTGATGAGCAATATGTGCTTAGGCTTCATAGAATTTACAATTAAATTTTCCATTAAATCTAAGTGCCACCCAATACGTTTAACAAGAAAAACGACCGGAAAAAACCGGAATAGATTTTAAACATTTCGGAAAAAACAGGAAAAAACCTGTATATATAATTGATTTATAGACATTTAAAATTTTTCATTTTTTAATGAAAAATCCTTTGCTTTTAAAACACTTTATCAACGTCAATTCTGAGTTGGTCATGAAGGGACTGACCACAGATACAATTATATACCGTGGTTATTAGCTGGGGGGGATGACCTTCCGTTCGATCTCCCTTAAATAAAGTTGGATATCTTGTACATTCTTCAATCCAAAAAGTCGTTGTAAATTTTTTTTCGCTTTCCTAACACCATCTGAGGAAACTCCAAGCAATCTACTAGTATCATAAATTGAAAGTCCGCAGAAAAAACAAATACAGTATCTAATATTCTTAGGTGAAATTTTAGGATGTTTTTTTTTCAGCTTTTCGTAAAAATATGGATAATAGACACTAAACCATGAATTATACTCAGCCCAATTCTTGAAGTTACTAACATGCGATTTATGCATATTAGAATTATCACTATTGTTGGAAAAAGTGTCATGGTCACCTTCACTCTTATAGATCAACTCATCAAGACGATTCGCAGTAGTACTAAGTTTTATCTTCAAAAAAGTTATCAATTTCTTCACCTTTTTTTTATAAGCAATAAATGAAATAGTCATTGCTAGTACCAGAATGAATGAGGCCATAACTATCAAGTATCTATAAAGATTTAAGCGCTGAATCTCTCCTTCCTTCATTTGCAATTCATATTTGATAGATAAGAGGGCAAGTTGATAATCTTGTCTTTTCTGAAATTCCTCCTTTTTCAAATTAATATATATTAGAAGATATTTATTTGCAGATTCATAATTACCATAAGCCATCTGAATAAAATATTTTTGCCGATATGCCTCTCCCAATAATCCTTTAAAACTTCCTGCATTACTAATTGCCTTGGCAATTGCTTTTTCAGCAATTTTGAGTTTATCTGTTTTTAAATTTATATATGCTTTAATAATATAGTGGTGAACTAGTTTACTTTCTGGTATATGTCCAAGACTGATCAATTTTTCTGCCTTACTTAAATAATAGAAAGCAGAATCAGAGTAATTCGATTCAAATCTGTTCAAGGCCATCGAAGTATATAAATTTAATTCATTTCTAAGATTCATACTTTCATTGTTATATTTCAATGCCTCCTGAAACAATTTTTGTTGTTGGTTCAAATCATTCGTACACAATGCCTTACTATGATAAAAGAATGACCTGAATTTTTCCATTTCTTCATTCGTTAACAATATCTCTGCTTTTTTCATGAAAATTTCCTTTACATGTGATGTGCGGACTAATCCTAAAAGTGTAAAAAAAGCATCGATTGATCCTTCATGATCCTGGTAGTAATTCCATGCACTATAAAAACTCTTTTCCGCTTCAGATAAAAGATAAGATCCTTCGAAAACTAATCCCCAAACAAGATCTAACTGTGCCTTTTGCTCCTGAGATCCTGATTCTGAAATCAAATTTGATGCAGTCTCAATATTTTCAAAAGAACTGTCCATTGACCCATTCTTATAATCCAAGAAACCTTTTGTAAGGTAATAAATGCCCAATGTGCTTTTGGATAACTTTAAACTGTCAACCTTATGCAATAAGCTATCACTTCTGTCCAAATCATTTTCGTATAAACTTCTCCTTGCCAATTTGAGCATAGTTTCCTGCCTCATCTTTTCGTCTGCCCCAAAATATGCACCATCCCTAATGTTAGATTTTGAATGATCACAAGAAGTGAAAATGAATAGTACAATATATACTGCACATAGATATCCCGAATAGATGTGAGCTATCATGGAAAAATCTCGACTTTATAAAAAAATAAAATTTTATTGAAATGGTAATGTATAAAATTAAACAATGGCAATCAATCCTATGAAGAATAGGATTGGTCTCCAATAGGCAAAAAGAAATCAACTCCCATGATTCAAGATATAATCCACTGCCTTTTGTGCTTTTGCAGACGCTTCGATAATGAATGTTTTATCATTGCGGAGCTTGTGGAGCCATCCCTGGATATATGCTGTGGAATCGGTCAAGGTTGTTTCATTCAAAATACCGGCATGGCCATTGAGGAAAGAAGCCCCAATTTCGGCAATGAGTTCTTCTTTGCTGTAGTCCGTTGACCCATAAGCATTGACCTCATGGTTTTCAAACCTATTCAAGCGTTTGGGATTTCCAGTCGAATGGATGAGTTCA
>JAUHYU010000072.1 GCA_030426345.1 Bacteroidia bacterium | reverse complement strand
AGGTTGAACCAACAAAATCTGCAGCGATCAAAAGAGGGCTTTCACATTCAGGGTGGGCAATGAATTTAGCATCTGGTTGCTGCGCTTTAAGGTCAAGGATTTTTTCAAGTGAATATTTTTCGTGTACCATGCAAGCTCCGTCCCACAGCACCATATCCCTTCCCGCTTTACTATTTATATAATTGCCTAGATTTTTGTCTGGAGCAAATATGAGTTTTTGATCCTTGTGAAAACTATTGACAATGGCTTCCGCATTTGAGGAGGTGCAGATTACATCTGTCAATGCCTTAATATCAGCTGAACAATTTATATAAGAGATAACTTTATGATCCGGATATGATTTTTTGAATTCAGCAAATTTATCAGCAGGAGCAGATTCTGCCAAGGAACATCCTGCATTCAAATCGGGAATCAATACTTTTTTGTCGGGATTCAGGATTTTAGCAGTTTCGGCCATAAAATGAACGCCAAGAAATACGATAATATCTGCCTCAGTTTTTTCAGCATTTTGAGCCAAGGCTAAGCTATCTCCAACAAAATCTGATATTTCTTGCAAGTCTGCCGTGATATAATAATGCCCGAGTATCACAGCATTTTTCTCCTTTTTCAATCGTTTGATCTCTTCGATCAGATTTATTTGTGGATCAATTGGCTTATTTAAATAGCCCAACTTTTTGACTGATAACTCCATTTCCATTTCCATACTAATAGTATTTAGCACAAACTTAACAAAAAATAAAATTTTTATCCTTAAATCATGTTTGCTGCTATAATAAAATAACTACTATTATTCCAAATATGTTCAATTATCGCAATGTGTACATTTGCTTCCCCCTAAGTAGTGGATAATCTGTTTCTATACTGCATGATTCTCTTAGATCAGGTACTTTCGAGTATTCGCTTCTTTTATCTCTAAAAAGCATCTAATATTCATGAATATACTTTATAATTATTTCAATATTTTTTTGTATTTATTAGTTACTTTCATGATTTGTTTGGTATTTAAAACTAAACATACAAATTTGTTGCTATGAACCTCGAAGGCGATAATCGTAATTATTTGGAAAGCTTAGTTTCCCTATATCAATTGCTAATCAATCTAGATGGACATGTTGATGAGAAAGAGAAAAAAATAGGAGAGACTATGAGAAAGCAGGAAGGAATTGAGGAATGGAAATTTAACTATTATTTGAAAAGAGTAGAAAAACTTGACAGAGCTCAATTGTTACAACTTATTATCACTTCATTGAGCAAGTGCGATTATGAATCTCAAGTCAGATGCATTGCATGGGTCTCTAACATTGCCAATTCTGATGGCTTTATGTCCCCTGAAGAGTGGAAACTTATTTTTTACATTTACGATACCCGCTTAAAATTAGATATTAAGGATATTTTGGAAGTACAGAAGAAACTTCTTCATCCTTAATACCATACCCCCATCCCTCAGATTTAGCATAAAATGCATCCAAAATCCATGGTCATTTTTTATCAAATTCCAAATCAGCTTTACGTGCTATGTAAATAGTCAAAAGAGTTTTATATTGTCCTAATTGACATAAAATAAAACTATCAACAGAGAAAATCCATCTACAATGGAGAGTTCCGTAAAAATTTTTGCTGTAGAAGACGACCCCACTTATAAAAAATTCTTAGCATACATTCTTGGTTTAAATCCTGATTTTGAAACAAAAATCTTTTCCTCTGGCAATGAATGCATCCAGAATCTCCACCTTAAACCTAACATCATCGCCCTTGATTATTCCTTGCCTGATATGTCTGGGGAAGATGTTTTGAACAAAATTAAAAATTACAATCCTTCGATTCAGGTCATTATAGTTTCTGCTCAAGAAGACGTAGGTACTGCAGTTCAGCTTCTGAAATCAGGGGCATATGATTACATCATTAAAAATGAAAACACAAAAGACAGACTACTCAATGCCATAAACAATGTCAGGAAAAACATCTCTCTAACCGAGGAAATTTACAGTTTACGGTCTGAACTTTCAGCAAAATATGAATTTGAACATAGCATAATAGGCAACAGCAACGCCATCAAAAAAGTATTTGCCATGCTTGAAAAAGCTGTAAACACCAACATCACTATATCCATTACCGGGGAAACCGGAACGGGAAAAGAGCTGATAGCAAAAACTATTCACTATAACTCTAATCGAAAAAAGGAACCTTTTATTCCCGTAAATATCTCTGCCATACCTAGGGAATTAATAGAAAGTGAATTGTTTGGTCATGAAAAAGGTTCATTTACCGGTGCCATAACAAGACGCATAGGTAGGTTTGAAGAAGCTCAAAAGGGCACTATTTTCCTCGATGAGATCGGAGAGATGGATTTGAATTTACAAGCGAAACTATTACGCGTTATTCAGGAAAGAGAAGTTACAAGGATTGGAGGCAGCAATACTGTAAAATTGGATGTGCGGATTCTAGTAGCTACTCACCGCAATCTAGTCGAAGAGGTTAAGAATGGTAATTTCAGGGAAGATCTGTACTATCGTCTCTTGGGATTGCCTGTATTTTTACCTCCTTTGCGAGAGCGCGAAAATGACATTATTATTATTGCCAACCATTTTCTAAAAGAATTTTGCAGAGAAAATGGATTGAGTGATTTCAAATTTTCATCCATGGCAAGAAATAAATTACTAAAATATCAGTATCCGGGGAATGTAAGGGAATTGAAATCCATTGTTGATCTTGCAGCCGTTTTAACGGATAAAGTAGAAATTGATGAAGATGACATAAAATTTAGTAGTATTCTTGACGAAGGAAAATTGATAGATGAGGAATTAACACTAAAAGAATACAATTACAAAATCATCAATCTCATGCTGGAAAAATACAACCAGAATGTCATTAAAGTTGCAAAAAAACTGGATATTGGGAAATCAACAATTTATCGCTACCTAAAGGAAATGGAGGAAACTGGAGATCATTGATAAAAAACAGACGCTGATTGTGCATAATTCAAGTATCATAAGAATCATTAATGACTTTTCCAGACAGCTTTTCCTTATTAAAACACCAACGGATTTTAACAAGGGGCTAAACGAAGCTTTTCAAAAAGCTGTACCTGACATATCCAAATATATTTTTTTCAGATATCATTGGGAAGATAATTTATTTTCTATAGTCTCAAGCAACTGTCTTGATCATATTGACACCCTACCTGTAGATACCACTAGATTACAAGAATTCCTTTTGGGATTGATTCAAAAAGACATACTTATTTTCAGTGAAAATATCGCAATGCACAGAGATAACGAAATTCTGTCATCTCTTAACAACGCTTCATCTGGGTCTGAATTAATGTTTCCTATGATCCCCGTCAATGATGCAGTTGGGGTCTTATACATGTATTCTGAACAAGCAGATTTTTTTAATGATGAAAAGACTGAAACTTTCCGACTTCTCGGGAACATGATTTCCAGAGCTTGGAACATGATACTCTACCAAGCACATCAAATCAAAGGGCATAAAAAGGCCGAACTTGAAATCGTTCATCAAAAAAGTCTGATGAATGAAATTTTTGATTATCTGCCCATAAATATTTACACTAAAAATAGAGAAGGGAAATTTATTTATGTGAATAAAAATACAACTGAGACGACGGGCATTTCATTAGAAGATACAATTGGAAAAACAGCCTTTGAAATATACCCGGAAGCTTTTGCAAAAAAAACAGAACAGGAAGACGAAGAGGTAAGGAAGACGAAGAAGCCAATACTAAACCAACATGAAATTGAAGTTAATGGCAATGCCAAATTTTTCTTTACCGGAAAAAAGATGATCCATACAAAGCAAAATGAGGAACTACTAATTGGATTTTCTGTAGATATCAGCGAAAATGTTCTGGCCTCAAAAGCTATTGAAGATCAAAAGAAATTTTATGAGCAAATCTTAAATACCGTTCCTAATTACATTTATGTAAAAGATAAAAATGGCAAATTCCTCCTTGTCAATGATACATACGCTGAGATGTTCGGACTTAGCCAAAAGCAAATATTATCTGAAGGCATCAATTCCTCGACCAAAGCAAAAATAGATGTGACGCTAAATGATGAAATGGATCAAAGAATCTTAGATTCTAGAGAGTCGTTAGAGATGGACGAGTCGATCATTCTGAAAAATGGAGTAGAAAAATGGTTTCATACCACCAAAAAGCCTCTTCCTGGAAAAGATGGCGTGGTTAATATTTTAGGAATTTCTGTAGACATCACGGATAGAAAAAAATATTCTGATGAGTTGATCAAAGCTAAACAAACCAAAGAACTCTTCTTGGCCAACATGAGCCATGAAATCCGCACACCTATAAATGGCATTGTAGGTATGATAAATCTTCTTGAGGAAATACCGGCTACTGAGGAACAGAAAAAATACCTTCACGCCATCAAGACTTCTTCCAATAACCTTCAGGTTATTATTAACGATATTTTAGACCTTTCTGCTGTAGAATCCGGTAACATAAAATTTGAACGCATTGAATTCAACCTTAAATCATTCTTTCATACACTCATAAGTTCTTTTAACTATGCTGCCAAACAGAAAGGCATTAGTATTACGCTAAACCTAGATCCATACATTGATGACGTGGTTATTGGAGATCCGGTGCGACTAAACCAGATTATGTCAAATCTGATTGGAAATGCCGTAAAATTCACTAAGCAAGGTGGGGTCAAGGTATATGCTCTTAAGTTATCCCAGAAATACAATATTGGCCACTTTCAATTTATAGTTGATGATTCTGGAATAGGTATTTCTGAAGATAAAATGGAGAAAATATTCGAAAATTTTGAACAAGGAGATGCGGCTATCAATCGAAAATATGGAGGTACAGGATTGGGGCTGGCTATCGTAAAGCAATTGGTAGAGGCTCAAAATGGAAGCATACAACTCAAAAGTAAACTGGGCAGAGGCACAATTTTCACCATCGACCTCGATATTGAAATTGGTAATGAAACTTCTGATGATTCCAGTGATTCTGATACCACAGCAGAAACCATTGACAGACCACTTGATTTGTCTAAACACAAATTGCTTTTAGTGGAAGACAATGAAGTAAATATGCTTTATACCAAGAAGATATTATTGAATTGGCATTGTACCCCAGATAGTGCAAAAAATGGCCTGATAGCACTGGAAATGTTGAAAGAGAATTATTATGACCTGATACTCATGGATGTGCGCATGCCAACAATGGATGGGTTTGAGGCGACTAAATTTATCAGGGCCAACTTCAACCCTCCAAAATCCACAACACCAATCATAGCCTTGACCGCCAATGCTATAAAGGGAGATGATGAAAAATGCTTTGAGGCTGGCATGAACGACTACATTTCCAAGCCATTCCATCCTGGCACTTTAAAAAACATACTCATTAGCAACATGGATTTAGAAGGGTTTACTAACAAGGTAAACCCTTCTAAATCCATGAAACCACACAATCAGGTGACTGATCTCACTTACCTTACGGAAATGAGTGATAATGACCAAAATTTCATTACCGACATGATCCGGTCATTTATTAGTCAGTCACCAAAAGATCTCGAGCAAATCCGACATCATTTTGATGATCAAGATTTTGAAGAGGTCGCCAATCTTATTCATAAGATGAAGCCCTCTATCACATTCATGGGCATTCATGAATTGAAAGATCTGGTTCTTGAAGTGGAAGAAAATGCCAAGAAAAATGAAATCGCACTATTAAAAAATCAGTTAGATAAGTTCGAATATGTCTGCCAAAATGCAGTTAAGGAATTAGTAAAAAAATTAAATTCATGAGAATGAATTTTAAAAATTATATTGATAAAACCGTGGAAACAGGCGTACTGATTAGTATTTCCGGGATGATCGTTAGCGTTGTTATTCAGGTTTTTACACGGTTTTTCATGGATAGTGCTCCGCCTTGGACAGAGGAAACTGCCCGCATGTTTTTCGTTTTTTCTGTTGCATTTGGCGCGGGACTTGCTCTGCGCGACCATCAATACATTCAATTGGAATTTTTTCTTAACAAATTCAGCCTCAGAACAAAAAACATCATCATGCTGATAATTCATGGAATTATCATGCTTTTTGGCCTTTTGATTTCCATTTATGCCATCGATTTCATAAAGCTCGGATCAACGGAAACCTCTCCAACATTGCAGATTAAAATGGATTATATATTTAGCAGCATGCTCGTCTTGGGAAGTTTAATCGTGTATTATTCTGTTGGCATCATTTCCAAAAAAATAAAACAACAACTACAATGATCTGGGTTTTATTCATTGTTTTCTTTGTTGCACTGCTCATTGGAATCCCGATAGCTTTTGCACTTGGCCTTGCGTCTTTTGTTTACATACTCGCATCTGACACACCGATGGTTATCATTCCGTTAAAAATGTATTCAGGAATCGACGTGTTCGTTTTACTGAGTATCCCCGGATTCATATTGGCAGGAAATATTATGAACAACAGCGGCATGACCAACCGGATCATTGCCTTTTGCAATCACCTGATCGGTCATATCCGTGGTGGATTGGCCTTGGCAAATATTGGTGCCTCCATGATTTTTGCGGGTATTTCTGGTACTGCCGTCGCCGACACTGCTAGCATTGGATCTATTCTTATTCCTGCTATGAAAAAAGAAGGTTACAAGGCAGATTTTGCCAGCGCAGTCACGGCCTCTTCCTCTACAATCGGTCCGATCATCCCTCCCAGCCTACCAATGATCATTGCCGGATCGCTCACGGGATTGTCCATCGGAAAACTGTTCTTGGCAGGTGCCATACCCGGATTATTGCTAGCCATTGCATTGATGGGCGTTTCCTATTTTATATCTGTAAAACAAGGACATCCCAAAAAGAAAAAGGCAAGTTTCAAAAAAATAAGTCATGGATTTTTGGATGCTTTTTGGGCAATATTAATGACATTGCTGATACTCTTTGGTATAGTTGGCGGGGTATTTACGCCAACCGAAGCATCGGTCGTCGCAGTGCTCTATGCAGTTTTTGTTGGTTTATTTATTTATAAAGAGTTAAAAATCCATGACCTTCCAAAAATAGTCTTGGATTCTACGATTACCACAGCATCTCTCATGGTATTGGTGGGGTTTGCTAATTTATTTGGGTGGATTCTGATCAGCGAACAAATCCCACAAGCCATTGCTAATTCCCTACTTTCTATTACTACTAATAAATTGATTTTATTGCTGCTCATCAATCTGCTACTGATCTTTGTTGGCACCTTTATGGAAACCATCGCAGCTTTACTCATTCTATTTCCAATATTGTTAAAGGTTGCGGTAAGTGTTGGAGTAGATCCGACCCAATTCGCTGTTATTGCTGTTTTAAATCTGATTATTGGATTAAATACCCCTCCAGTCGGGGTCTGTCTTTTTGTAGCCTCAAGCATTGGAAAAGTTCCTATTGGAAAAGTGAGCAGGGCAGGAATTCCGTTTTTGATCGTCAGCCTGATCGTGTTACTAATCGTCACCTATGTGCCTGAAGTATCATTATTCTTGCCAAACTGGTTAATGGATTAATCTTCCAATAACTCTAAGCAGTTTTTTAAACTATCACGCCAGTAAGGGATTTGTAGATTGAAAGTGCTTTTAATCCTTGATTTATCCATGAGGCTGTACTGAGGCCGTTTAGCCGATGTAACATATTCAGTGGTTTTTAGGGGCTTAAGATTAATGTCAATGGATTTGAGATCAAATATTGCTTTGGCAAAATCATACCAGGAGGCTACCCCTTCATTGCTATAATGGAAAACTCCGCGATTTTCATCCAATCCATTTTCCTGTGCGAATTTTACAATTTCTATGATAGTTTTTGCTAAGTCTCCTGCATAAGTCGGAGTGCCAATCTGATCGGCAATCACCCCTAGTTCATCCCGCTCCTTTCCTAGTCGAATCATGGTTTTTACAAAGTTATTGCCAAAAGAGCTGTACAGCCATGCCGTTCTCAGCACTAAGGTTCTTGGATTGGTACTCATGGCAACAATTTCACCTTCTAGCTTTGTAGAGCCATATACACTTATCGGATCTGGCTCAATTTCCTCAGTGAGCGGCAAAGATGTATTGCCACGAAAAACAAAATCTGTTGATATTTGAAATAAAAATGTATTGTTGATCGTACAGGCTTCAGCTAAATTTTGTACAGCATCTACATTCACAGCTCTTGCTGCTTCCTTATTTTTTTCTGCATAATCTACTGCAGTATACGCAGCACAATTGATACAAAAATCAATTTTATGTGTATTAAAAAAAGCATTTACGGCAGTACCATCAGTTAAGTCTAACTCTTCAATATCCACAAAAACAAATTGGTATGGTTCGTAGGCAGATATTATTTTCAATTCCGAACCCAACTGGCCTTTTGCCCCAGTCACTAAAATCTTAGTGTTTTTTGCTTGATTATCCATTGAGCCAATTTGCATGAAATGCCGATACTTACTTTTTTATTTACTTCGGCAAAACTAAGAAAAATAAGCTAATGGATTTATTTGAGAGTGGAGGAATAAAAAAGGCGGATAGTTCCGCCCTTTTTATTTTTTTAAGCCTATAAATACACTATGCAATCTCTATCAACTTTGCAGGTTTTGGCTTTGCTTCTTCATTTTTTGGAAGCGTAATATGCAAAATACCATCAGTATAACTGGCATTAATTTCATCCCCATTGACTTTTCTCTCAGGCAATGTGAAACTACGCTTAAAGGAATACTTTCCAAACTCCCTGCGGGTGTAGTTGTTCTCAGTTTCTTCTGACTTCGTTTCAACTTCAGCAGAAATGGTCAGCACATCCTTATCTAGCTCAACTTTAAAATCTTTTTTGTCTAAACCCGGAGCAGCAACTTCCAATTCAAATTTGTCCTTATCTTCCTTCACATTAACTGAAGGAGTTGAGGCGCCATTAGCAGCATTTGCGTTAGACCAATCAAATACATCCTTCACAATAAAATCATCAAAGAATGATGGTACAGATGGGAACAAGCGATTACTTCTTTTAACTAGTGTCATTGTTTTAATTATTTTAAGTTTAACATTAAATTAGCTTTATAATGACACCTTATTCAATTCCCGTACCAACACAAAATCCATTCGAAATTCATGGATTTTAATGCCATTATGTCTTATTTACACAGCTAAACTAGTTTAAATAAGCCATAATGGCGCAATTAGCCGTTATTGTGGCTCTTCAACAAGTTTACATGAACCTATATTATAATGCTGATTGGCCTATTCAAAATCCATCAACTGTGCAAATAAAAAAACCTCCATAAATCTATTTCTGGAGGTTTTAGTCATTAATTAATTTACAAATCATTCGAATGTCGGTGCATCCGAAGTATCAAAAGGAATATAATCATCACGATAATAAGATACCGGATTAGTCACCCAAAAGATTGGCGTAGTCCAATTATTCTGATCCACAACTTCCAGATAGTTATCTGTATTCGTTTCAAACTCCGAATTAGGGTACTGCATTCTCTCCACCATTGGAGCCATTACCACTCCACCAAAAGTCATTTTCTCAATCTTAGGATGACGTGTCCTCCTCAATTCGCCCCAAAGCATATATGGCCTAAGCAAATTTATATGGATATATTTTTGCTGCATCATCATTTCCATTTGGTCTTCCAAATCCGTTTTAGAATCAAAAGCCGCTTTTACCATATCTGCATAACCATCTATCACAGACTGATCAGGCTTTGTTGGATGAGTCAGGCTTAACCAAGGCTCAGATAATTCCATACCATATTCACTTAGCGCATTCATTTCGTACCAAAAATCTGTGGAATGAACAATAGCATCTCTAATATGGTCACCGGCAGTTTTCGATGTACTCCCTAAGCTTTTCATAGCAACTTCGGCTAATAACAGGTCAATCTCTGCCAACGTATACATATCTGCAGGCATATCATTGTGCGTAAAGGTGATGTGACTCCACATAGACTTGGCATTATCCGTAGAAGATGCCTCAATATTATCCGCATAAGGGTAGTAGGTTTCACCAGCATTATAGTCGGCCTCTTGTCCATCGGCATTCATGCTTACTCCACGGTAGTCATTATGCTTAGTTGGCATTGCCAAAACGGGCAACCTCGGATCATCAATACCCTCTTCGTATTCCATGTTATGGAAATTCATACGGTTCATAATCACATTTGGCACATGAGCTGCAAATGCCCTTTCAAAGATGCCTCGTTGCCAAGTACCTCCACCAGGAAGGGCATCTGCCGCCTGAACGTGAGGTATGGTCCACTTCAAATCCATTTGAGGTAAATTCTGAATTACTTCGGCTATATGAGACTTAGCCGTAGCTTCATCAACACCCGCCAATTTCACAGCATATCTCAACCTTAAAGCATTGATGTATTGCACCCATTTGTCCATATCTCCTTGCAAAGCAAGATCCTGTATTTCCAGCGTGGCTTTTGCCTTTGGGCTTAAACTAGCGTAATTTTGAGGAAGTTCTTCACTTATTCTTTTCAAATCATTTAATACCGTAACATAAAGCTCCTTAGGATCGTCATAGGGAACAAAAAACACCCCTTGTGTTCCTTTTAAGGATTCTGTATATGGGATTGAATTGTACAAATCCACATTTCTCAGAGCTCCCCAATCTTTAATAACCGAAGTCAATTGAAAATAAATATAGCTATCATTGTATTCCTGACCTTCCAAATCTTCGAGGGCATCTCTTATCAATCCCCAATTCCTTATTCTTAGATAATAATCATTGAACCAATTAAAACCACTCTGGTCAAACCCATTGCCATTCTGTACGTCAGCGTAATCTACATACCAAGAATATCTTGGTGTAATGTATCTAGTTGCAATCTGCCCATATTGAAAAACTCCATTGCCACCCAATTGCCACCACCATTCACCGTAGTCTTTGATATAAAATTTCCATTGGGTCAATGCACTTGTAAATAAACCAGGTGCCAGTTGATCCTTTGTTGGAGTATATACAGAAGGATCCTTAAATTCCTGTTCGAGTGTGTCTTTACAAGCCCCAAAAAGAAACAACGCTATTAATATTATTGCTATTTTTTTCATCTTCTTAACGTTTTAAATTTAGAAACTAAGATTCAGCCTTACCCCATATGACGGTGTGGAAGGAAAAAAGGAATATTCCGTAAAGGAATTCGATCCCAAAGCTGACTCTGCATCTATATTTGGAATAGACTTATAAAAATAGAACAGGTCTCTCGCTACAAAAGAAACTTCCAGTTTTTCAACTTTCATCTTTCTTGTCAAATTCTGCGGGATAAGGTAGCTTACAGCCATTTCCCTAAGTTTCACATATTCATTTTTATACATGTTGTCAGGTTGAAAATCCTCACTAAGGTCATGGATATACTGCGAATACCATTCTTGTGCGCTAAGGATATTTTCGTTAGGGCTATATTGTGGGTTTTCATCTGTTCCTCCAGTTCGCACTACACCATCCGTAATCATACCATCATGATAAACCAACCCGTCCCTTGCCTCTGCCGGAGCAGGTTGATTGTGTTCTGTTTTAATTCGCTTGCCTGTTGCATCGTCAACATAATAAGCCAAGCCACCATTTGCTTCATCACGATATTGCAATGTTTCTTTGGTAATACCCATACCTAACAAATAATAATTGGAATAAGAGAATAGGTTCCCTCCCAACTTATAATCAATACCGACATGGAAATTGAAGCCTCTGAAAAACAGATCACTCATCAGGCCTCCAAAAACCCTGTCAGTAACATTTCCCATATTCTTCAATTCGCTTTTATCCAAAACGTAATACCCATTCTGATCCACTACGCGATTGCCTGCATTATCTTTGAGGTAATCATACATTTGCATTTCTCCAAAAGGCTGGCCTTCCTCAGCTACCACTCTTACACTACTGCCAACTGTTCCTAAGGTTTGTGATGTAATGCCCGGGTACAACTTAACTACTTTGGATTTTTGTATGGCAGCAGTCGCGGTGACATCCCATTTTAACTTTGGAGTAGAAATGACAGATCCTTTGACAAAAAGCTCATATCCCCAGTTCTTCACATTTCCAGCATTGATCTTTATGGAATTGGCACCAGTTGTAGGCGAAAGATTTACGCCCATGATCTGATCATAAACATTGTTGGTATAAAAAGAAAAATTGGCTTCCAATCTGTTTGACAACATTCTCACATCAAACCCAAGTTCCAATTCCCTTTTACGCTCAGGTTTTATATCCCCTGAAAATAAGGAGCCTGGTCCGTTGACAGTTGAAGCATCACTATTATTAATACTACCAACAGAATAACTTTGATATGCATAATAATAACCCGGTGCAGGCCTACCTACATCGGCCCAAGCCACTCTGAATTTACCAAAGTCAATGGCTTTGATATCAAACGTATTTGTAAAATTCCAGTTAAATGCCAAACCCGGATAGAAATAGGAATTGTTGTTTGGGGCAAGGGTAGATGACCAGTCATTACGTCCCTGTACTTCCAAATAATATTCATCTTTCCATGAAAGGGTAGCTGATCCCATTAAGCCATAGGAAACTTTGGAACCATAATCATTTCCCCTGACACGGCCGCGATTTCCCCAGTCAGGCCAGTCTGTAGAGTTGTCTAACCACCAGTAATCCGGATAATTAAAATTGCCATAAGAGGCCACGCTTATATCGGAATATTTATCCTTCCTATATTCTCCACCTACAAATGCCAGTATGTTGAAATTATTGAAGGTTTGATCATAGTTGAGGAACCCTCTAAAGTTCTGCACCAGCACATTATTTCTGCGATATGAATATTTACCACCCTGGATCGAAGGTTCAAATCTGGTGATAGGGTTTTTAGTGGTATAATCAGTATCTGTGTAGTCAATACCTGCCTGGCCAACAAAATAAATTTGATCTGTGAAATTTAATGTAGCCCTGATAGAACCTATATAGTGAAATTTATCATCTGTATCGCTGTTCTCGTATTGCTCCCACAAAGTATTCATCAAGTAAACCGGTGCAAATTGTCCGGGCCAACCATAACCCTCACTATCAAACTTAGACCCATCATCATTTTTGTACATACCCTTTATCGCATTGAAATCATAGTCCCTATTTACGCCCCAAGCCACCATGTCGCCAATATTGGGAAGTCTGTTGTGGGTTTTTATATTGTATAGATTTGAATTGATCTCAAAGTTAGCAAACTCAGAGGCGTTCATTTTGCCACTAAAGCTTATCACGTCTTTGTTCTGATAAAAGTTGTCAAGTAATCCCTGATAATCATAGTGCGTATATGATACACGCATGTGCCCTTTTTCACTTGCACCAGAAATAGCCACGGTAACGTTATCTATGGAACCAGGCTGGAATATATCTATGAAATTATCGGGATAGGCTTGATATGGACGAACCATGCTATCTAAAAACATGATCGGCGTGGAATTATCGAATTTCGGCCCAAAATTATATCTAGATTTGATTATATCTCTTACAATTGATCCATCGGGTGCGGTCGTATAGGTAGTGTCGTATTCGTTGATACCGCTACCATAATCGTTTTGAAAATCTATATAGGATCTGGGCTGCAACCACGAGTGTTCAATATTCAGATTGACACCTAATCCTCTCGTCTTTTTTCCCTTTTTGGTAGTGATTAAAACCACACCATTTGCACCTTCACCTCCATACAGCACAGATGCTTTTGCACCTTTTAGAATTTCCATGGACTCAATATCTTCAGGATTAATGTCATTTATACCTGAACCATAATCAAACGAGTTTAGGGGGTCATATCCTCTCGACGCCATACTTGATGGTGCATCGTATATTGGAATACCATCTACAACAAATAAAGGACGTGTACTTGCAGAAGATTCAAGACTCGCTGCTCCCCTAATTTTTATATCAACTGCACCAGTGGGGCCGGCAGCACCAGTCGTTACACCTACACCGGAGGCCTTGCCATATAATGAAACAATTGGATTAACAGTATTTCCTGCTACAGTAAGGTCCTTTCCTTCAACCGTACTAATATCATACCCCAAGGATTTCTTATCTCTTTCAATGCCCATCCCTGTTACCACTATCTCATCCAATTCTGTAAGATCCGGCGAAAGAGTAGCATTTATGACACTTTGATTCCCAACTAATACTGTTTCATCGATATATCCAATAAATGAAAATTGCAAAGATGATCCCTCTGGAACAACGATGGAATAGTTACCGTCCAAATCCGTTACAGTACCTCGCTGTGTTCCTACAATAAGTACGTTAACTCCGGGCAGACCAGAGCCATCTTCCATGGATGTCACCTTCCCAGTAACCGTAATATCATCAATGATGATTTCCAAGTTATCCCTGTTTTTGTGATCCTTACCTTTTTCCGTAACGATTATGCTCTTATTGATCTGACGGAATTTGAGATCGGCCTTTTTAGATATGTCAAGCAATATGTCCGATACGGCCACTTCCCCTCCATACTTCTGTGTTAATTTTACAACAGTGCTTATCTCTGCTTTTTCATAAGCAAAATGATACCCTGTTTTTTGTTCCAACAGATTGAATGCTTCAACCAATGAGTTGTCTTTAAACTCAATTTTAATGAAGTTATCTTTAACACTTTTCACAGCCTGTGCCTGGCTATCCTCGGCTACCAATATACCCGTGCAAATAAGCTGGGCAAGTAGTCCATACATCGTCCATTTACTAACCATGGCGATTTGTTTAAGTACATACTTCTTCATAGATTTAATAGTTAATTTGATATAAATTAATGTGGGCGAGGTTTCAAATGATGATGCTACCAACAGGATCATTTGGCCTCGTTTTCTTTTGGAATAATGTGCGTCTAGCTGCTATTCATATATTTCAGTTTAGTTAAAAATTAGTTGTATTTTCTTTCCTTCAATTTTATACTCGAAATTATGCCCGAACTGCAGGGCTGAGAGTATATTTTCCAATGATTCGTCTTCGAACTTGCCACTGAATTTCCATTGTGTTTCAGGGATTTTGTTCGAGTAAATATTTACTCCATACCAATTTTCCAGATAATCCTTTATTTCCAGATAGTCTGCTTCTTTAAAAAAAATTAGCCCGTCTTTCCATGATATGTATTTCCTGAAATCAAAAACTGATTTTTGAATTACATTGCTATTGCTCGAAATGGTGGCCAATTCCCCGGGATTAAGAATTACTGATTGCATTGAATCTTCCTCTGATAAGCTTTCCACAGAAACCATTCCTGTTACCAAAGCAATCTCAATATTCTTCTTTGTGTTGATATTAAAAGAAGTCCCTAAAGCAGTGGTTATCACATTCTTTGTAATCACTCTAAATGGCCTACTGGCATCTTTACGAACTTCAAAAAATGCTTCTCCTTGCAATTCTACGGTCCGATTGTCTTCATCGAAGTTGGCAGGGTAGCTCAATTTGCTCCCTGCATTTAGTGTCACACTTGTACCATCTTCCAAATGAAAAGATAGCTTTTGGCCAGATTCCGTACTTTTCTCAATAGATGATATTATCGGGATTTGCACTCTATGAAAATAGCTCAGAGCCAATGAAACAAATATTACAAGTGTTAAAATCCCGGGAACAATATATCGGGTGTTGCTCTTTCGTTTCGGGAATGCATCCTTTAAAACTGGTGCCCTATCCCGAAATTTTTGAAACCTTTTCTTTTTTGCTGGGATCAATGATCCAAACAGTTCTTCCATTTCAATCTTTTCATGGATTTTGGATAGTTTTCCTCCCCATTTTTGATAGTCACCTGGATTTACCTTTATATTTTTCCACGCATTTTCAAATTCACTTTCCAAATCTGAAACTGCTTCCTCCTTCTCCACCCATTTAGTAAGTTCATCAACTTCGTCAGCAGAACTCTTGGAATCGAAATATTTTTTTAATCGTTTTAAATTCACTTTTTATCGTTTGATTGTAATACAACTGAACCTCGTTTTACCCCTAAAAAATATCTACTGTTTCTAAAACTATTTTTTGGATATGTTAATTATATATTATGTAACGATTATGATTATGATAATAATTTTCAGAAATTAGTCAAACCAAAATGGAGGCATTCATAAAAATTCTGACGTATGAAAAACGATTTTGATGATTTGATCGGACGTTTGAAACAGAATGATAAAGAGGCATTTAACTTGCTTTTTTACATGTATGCAGAGAAACTGTTTAAGTTCAGCATGACTTTTTTCAATAGCACTTCCGAAGCAGAAGAAGTCGTTCAGGAAGTGTTTTTGAAGATTTGGGTGAACAGAAAAAGCATCTCAAATCCATCAACATTCAACTCATATATCTACACTATAGCCAAAAACCTGATCTTCAACAATCTGAAAAAAAATGTGTATAAAAAGAAGTATGAATCATATCTATACACCAATCCTCGGCCTCACTTGAACGACACAGAAAATGAAGTAATATATGAAGAAACCCTTCAGCAGATTGAAGCTGCTTTGGATCAACTTCCGAAAAAGCGAAAGGAAGTATTTTTGCTCAGCCGGCGCGATGGGTTGAAGAATAAAGAGATCGCAGAAAAGCTTGAAATTTCCATAAAAACTGTTGAAACCCACATGAGCCTCTCTCTCAAATTCCTTAAAGACACCCTGCGACTGGACGACGACCACTTAAAAATGATCACTCTGATGGTAATTTTAAGTTTGTAAATTGCTACGGGATTTTTGGTAATTTATCGAAGTCAATACTGGGAGCTGCTCCGCTTACCTTCCTTTTGTGGTAAGAATCTATGGTGGTATTATCACTGAAGAAACCACAATTTCGCATAAAAAACGCATCGTTTTCAACCCCACCAGCATAGTCTAACCGCGCTCCCTTTCTTGCTGTCGCATCTGCGGTAAACTTTGCCTCGGAAAGTTCATACCAGCCCCCATTTGCCGCTAATGCCCATTGATTGGTATATTTCGCCATCCTTGTCATGCACCCGGTTTCTGTTCGGAAATTCTCCAAGAATGAATGTGGGCGTGTCAAGTAGGTGTGGGTATGCGGCCTCCTAAAGCTCGCGATCAGGCTCCATTCTTTTTCCTCAGGTGCAAAAAAGTAAGCAGTGTAATCAGTAGAATTGTTTTCAGACGGCTCTCCCTTCAACAAAAACCTATACGTGTTTCCAGCCTTCCAGTCAAATATTTTATAACTCTGCCCTCCTGATCCTTCATTCCCAAATTCACCAGTAGTAACGCCAACACCTTTTCCAAGCAGAATTATTTTAAACTCGTCAGGAATATCATCCGGGTTTTGGGTTTTATAGGGACTCCACACGGAAAAAAGTATCCTCTTTTCCTTCGCTGAATTTACCTGAATGCCAAAATAACCCTCTCCAAATCCATTGGCCATAAAATAAGACCCGATAACATCATTACCCTTAGGCACAGTAATCTCATTGTAAAACCATAAAATATCCATGCCCTCAGGAGTAGTATAATTCAAATGCACGGAAGGTCCGCGCCTCCCCCAATAAAAATCATCTTTGACGAAAGTCACTTTCCCTTTGGTCACAGGCCCACCAATCCAAAATGAATCCACGTCGCCAAAAGTCTTAGATGTTTTTTCCACACCCTCTATCTCAATAAACTGATATCCGGGCTTTGTGATTTTAAAAATCCCGGCATCAATCCTTTCCATACTATTATTGGTCATCGTCAATTCATGGGATATTTTTCCCACGGTAATTTTGATGCTTGATCTTCCATTCGGAACATTGGCAGATAGCTCCAAGTGTAATTCTCCGGTAGATTCTGTATGGAAATAAGTTCGAATAATGCTCTTCGGGTTAGTCCAGTTGCGAATGCCATTTTTATGGATTATCGACTCATTTTCCTCCAAATTATTGACCACCCAACTGTTGCCTTTTGGAGGAATCTCTATGGTGAGATCAGATTCCACATTTGCGCTTTCATTCCCAAAACAAGTCGCAAATAATGACATCAGGAGAAGTAGAAAAGACATGTACAAGGGTATGTTTTATTTAACTGATATAGAAAAAACTATCACACCTGATGTTCCTAGGAAAATGGAAATCAGGTGTGATATAAATATTCTAACCTAAGATTGAGCTTTTTATTTTTCCCCCAAGCGGATATCACTTGCGATCAGCTCAACACCGCTTATCAAAGGCAAAATATCCGCTGATTTCGATGATAACTGGATTGTCAATTTATCAGACACCATGATACCTTCTAAAGACTTGGTTACTAGCCTGTTCACGCCTCCAGCTTCTTTTGCAATATTAAAGTCCTTCAAAATATTGTCTCCCTGAATATTCACATCAAATACCCGTGATGCTGCATTGCCACTTTCAAGTTCAGTAAAATACAACTTGACCGTGTAGGAAGCACTTTTTTCTGGAGCATTTGCTAGAGTAATCACGATCTCTTGTGCTCCACTTAAACCCGAAGCTGCCACGTAGGAATGGTTTTCTGAATCCATATTAAAGGAATTGCCACGGATATAACCAACCTTCCTATCTGTAGAGCTTTTGCCAATTGATCTGTGCAACATGACTGCTGCAGTATCAGAAGTCGCAAATTTTACCTCTACCGGAATATCGGGACTATTCCCACCAACACTTGGGTAATCTAACCATAAGGTATTGTTATCCGCCATTCTATCACCGGGAGCACCAAAATTCAAACCTACTTGTTTTACCCGTTGGCCATTCCATTGTACCTCGTTGTTGGTCCAGTATTCCAAACGAGGCATATATACAAATGATACGGAAGTTTGGTTCTGATAAGAACACGAACAGGTTCTGGTATAATCCGGAGCATTCAGCACGCCATTGGCAGCAACCAAGTTGGAAGTACATCCTGACTTAAACCCACCTAAATTACCAGTACCTCCCTGATTTTTTAAGTCATAAAAACCTGCAGCACCAGACCGGAAAGACAACATATGTTCACTTCCGATAATATAGTTACACCCATAAGTCCTGGAATATGTCCATTTTATTTCTTCCCTTGTGACCGGGTTGATCCGCTGGATTTGATCACCGTTTGTGATATCGTAGGCTGCATCATCAACAATGATTTGCTGTCCATGGAGTATAGGAGGATTGTGGTATTCAATTTTTCTATCCCATAACAATTTACCATCCGACCCTCTAAATGCAATCATTCTATCACCGGGCTCACCAGATACCATATCCCTCGATGGCCGGGTAGCCTGAAGTAAAATATCGAACTCCTTGTTGTATCCGAGCCAGCTTCCGAAGACTTTGTCCTTATTTTGCCAAAGCGTATCCCCTGTTTCAATATTAAAAGAAGTTAGCGTAAAATCCCCTTCGATATCAATTCCCCTTCTCGACAATATATTTCGCATAGATGCGGGAACTTTGTCAATGGCAAAAACCGCTTTATCATTAGAGATGATGGTGTTATGGATAAACCCATACTTTGCTTTGGCATCCCACTTCATTTTGATGTTATGCCTGTCAGCTACAACAATACTTTGGCTTGCGCTAAATCCATATTCCTTAAATCCTCCTGTACGGTCATTGTTTGCTTCAATTAACTCGACATAGGCCTGCATCTCCTCTTCGGACTTTAATCCTTTCTGAACAACGGCTCCATATTTTACAAATTCTGCTCCTGCAATCAGGTTATCTCCCGCAACACCGATATATCCCCATTGATCTCTATTATGTTTTGGTATCCGAGTGGTTTTTATCAATTCCCCTGTTTCTATGTCCAATATATGGCAAGAATACCCTTGAACTACATAAACCCAGTCTTCAGTAACTACATAGTTTGTCCCTCTGGTATTGACACCGGGAATGTGTTCTTGGTTATAAGCAGTATTTAGAGGATCATCTGAATAAGATTCATTGTAATACATACCATAAGTACCAAGCGTCTCAAATTCTTTTTTCCACAATGGCCGTCCAGTATATACATCCCTTGCGCTGATACTATTTAACCCCTGAATAATCAATTTTCCGTTAACTACTTGTTCCGGTGGTCCATGACCATGCCTTGGCAATACTTCCATATTTGATATGCCACCGAACCAAAGAACACCGAGCGGAAGTTTTACCAATTCATCATCGGACTTGATGGTATTACTAATATCTCCATACAAATGTGTCCAGTTGGCCGATCCCTTTGGTGCGCCACTGCGAGAAAGAAAAACATGATCTGAATTGGCTTCCAATTTATCCAATCCATCGAACGAAGCAGATGATGCTACAGATGATATTTGCGTGATACCAGAAGAATTTCCACCAATCCATATTTTTCCTCCAAAGGGATGTGTGGAAATGTAAATTTTCTCTAATAATATTTTTGAGGTTTCCGGCTCATAATCCCCTATATTTTCCACAACAGTCAAAGAAGCAAAATAGGGTGCAAAATCCATACTTTTTGGTGTCTCCTCCAAAAAAGCGACCCTACTCGCCTTTATTCCCATTTTGTCAAATTTCTCTCTCAACTCGTTCACTTTTGAAACCCCCTCGACCACTGCTACAAATGACAGTTCTGATTGCTGGGATAATGCCGCTAAAAGAGCAGGGTTTTTACCACCAAAATACATGGCGTACCCAGAATTTATCTCTGATTTTTCTAAGATTTCCTTAGCCAGTGCATTGGCAGATTTTGAAATTTTAAATGGCTTATTAGCAATAGGAATGTCTATCAAATTCTTAGGCTGTTCTCCTCCAAAAGCCAGTATTTTTCCATCCATGGTCACGGCAAATAGTTGTCCGTTGGCAGCGATGATCCTTCCAATACCACCTTTCACTATTTGCTCCCACGCTATCGTTGCCGAGCCATTGTTTAACTGAATGGCGGTAAGACCATTCTTCCCTCCTGCATAAAGCCTTGTTCCAGCCTGAATCAAATCTCCTGATGCATCTACATCCAAAGTCCAAACTATTTCATCGGGATTGTTTGGATCCCTCGCCACGACGGCATCACCAGAAAAGTAAAATAGATCCTTACTAAGCACAGGATATTTCTCCAACACTTTAGACACTCTAATTCCCTCTTCTGTTTCATACATATAAGTATTCCTCTCACGGTGATGGTTCACGAACCATTTGCCCCGAGTACTCACAAATGATCCTCCACTTTTATTATACTTACTGATATGATAATATTTCTCTTCACCTGTGTTTTTATCAAAACAGCCAGAAACTGACCTACCGCCCGGGATAAATAGATTGTCACCATTTATCGCCATTGTACCCTGAGGAGCTATCCCTGCAAATGCACTGGCATTGTGTGGTTGCTTGATGTAGTCAGAACCAGTTCCATCATTTTGCCATATCACCTGCCCACTTTCAGCATCGAGCGCATAAATAAACGTACCCATCGAAGGCCAAATACTTGCAGCAAAATATGCCTTTCCTTCATCAACTACGACGCCGCCGCGTGCTGGCCATGTAGAAATAAATCGTTTGTTACCAAGCATTTTGCGCTGCGCTGGACCTCCACTAAATCGCCAGATTAATTCTCCTTTTTTCGCGGAGACACAATACAAATATCCATCATCACTGGTGAAATAAAGTTTATCATTGTCATAAGTAAGCGGCAATCTAACAGGTCCATCTGCATAAAATGACCACAGTTCGTCGCCTGATTCCGAGTCAATAGCAACGATCTTATCTTGGTCATTAAAACCCATATACAAAGTATTCCCAACAGCGATAGGTTCAAAAACCTTATCATACTGCATGAGATCATTGTTCAATGGGTCATCCCATACCTGAACGCGGGGTGTGTAGTGCCTTGTCCATTGCAGGAAAAGCTGATCCGGTAATTCTTCCACACTTGAAGCCGTTCTCCCTGCATCATACCTCCAGGTCGGCCAATCTTCCGCAAAAGTAATTTTGGGCGTTATAAAAATGATCAGCGCGAGCAAGATGATTTTTACTTGAGAAGTCATAGTTTTCATATTTAATTGTAATATAGTTTCAAAATTTTATTCTTCAGCTTTCAACTCAACAACCCGATCTGCGAATTTAATCACTTTATCATCGTGAGTTACCAGCAGCACAGTCCCTCCAGAATTGGTATATTCGGTTAGTTTTTCTAATACGATCAATGCATTTTTTTCATCTAAATTGCCAGTTATTTCATCTGCGAGTATCACTGCAGGATCGTACAGCAACGCTCTGGCCAAAGCCGTCCTTTGTTTTTCTCCGGCACTTAGCTCAGCAGGAGTATGCAACATCCGCCTTTTTAATCCCAAATCTTCAATCAATTCAATGGCACGAGCTTCGGTGTTATTTGTCTGATGCGCCAATGATGGAATATTTACATTTTCCAAAATTGACAAATATGGAATTAGATGATATTGCTGAAAAACAAAACCAATATTATCCGCACGGAATTCAGCCAAATTTTCCTGAGATAATTTATTAATCTCCTGACTATTAATTTTAATACTTCCCGAGTCCGGCTGAAGCAACCCTCCCGCAATAAGCAACAGCGTCGTCTTACCACAACCACTAGATCCTTTTACAACTACGAATTCTCCCTTAGCAGCGGAGATGCTAACATTGTCCAACGCCTTGACTTTGGCATTCCCTTTAGTATAGGTCTTGGTTACGTTATTAATCTCAATCATGCAATCTGATTTTCCCTCCATTATTCTTCCCTTAGTACGTTTGCTGGGTTCTGTCTCGCAGCGATCGTAGCCGGCACATAAGCCGCCATCAATGCCAATATCGGTGCAAATATTAAGACTATCAACAGGAGATTTATATCAAATATTTTCAAAGTAAACTGCCCGCCAAGAATTCCCCCTGTTCCCAACCCAGCAAAATACCCGGCAATTGCTCCCAACACACCAATAATGACTGCTTTGAGCAAAAATAATTTCATGATTTTCCACTCCTTCACCCCAACAGCTCTTAGGATACCGATTTCACTTTTGCGTTCCCTCACATTGCCAATAAACAAAAAGGCAATCCAAATACCACTACCAAAAAGAACCACAGGCACAAGAATAGATGCAAAATGCTCCTGCTCTTTTCTCATGGATTTTCGATGGTTTTTTTCAGCTTCTATCGCCTCTAAGGCTTCACGGGCCGCACGATCTCTGGCCTCTGCCCGCATCAATACCTTACTTCCCTTTTCTATTACTTGTGTCCCCGGCAGCACACTGTGTACTTCATCGCGCACAGCAGCAAGGCTGTTGCCGGCGCAATGACACTTCAATGCCTGAATGGCATTGATCTTTCCTTCCTTATTCAGAATTTTTTGAGCCTCGTCAAGTGCTATCCAAACTGTAATATCATCCTTATTGCCCCTCGCTTCGTTACATTTTCTAACAGTAAAAATATCCCCCTTCAAGGTCACTTTATCGCCCTCCTTTATTTGCATACTTTTGTGCAATTCGTACCCCAAGACGATAGTGCCTTTTGGCACGGCTTGTATAATCGGTTCCTTTGGGTTTTTATGCAAAAAAGGGACTTCACCTCGAATTCCTGTAAGAATAATTGTTCTGTGCTTCTCAGGCCAAATCATTTTTTCCTGAAGGCTAGGGAGTAAATGCCTGATGAAAATACTGCGTGAATTGGCCAAACTATCAACATAACTTTCGGGCATGAGTTTAGCGGCAAAGTCATCGGCATACAAGTCACTCAGATTTTGATCTTCGGGAAGGATCAATAAATTAAAACCGAGCTTTTTGGTGATTTTTCTATAATCATCCTGCAATACTGCCAGACGCTCCCGAGTTTCTTTTTCCTTACCGGAAATTAGCTTATCACTATTTATATCATGGATTTTGAGCATAGTCAATGCGCCCGTAACGGACGCAACGGCAAATATTACAGATAGGAGTCCAAGAGAAAAATTCAGTTTTCTCCTTTTGATTTCCTTAACTACCAGCAAGCCTATTTTCATGAATCAAATACTCTAGAATGAAGGGGACTTATTGTTGCTTTCTTTTCAAAACAAACGAGGTGGCAACCATGACTACAAGCAGCAGTGCAAATGCCAGCAGCGAGTTCCTTACCAATGGATTCATTGAGCTTTCACTCGACTCATCGCTTACTTTTCCAATCAAAACGGGCTCAGTAGCTATGGTTGGAATAACAGTTTCTTTCGGAGACTCCTCAACAACGTCCACAGGTTCTGATTTTTCTTCCACCGGCTGCTCTACAATTGAAGTTTCAACTACCGGCTTAGGATCTACTGCTGAAGCGGTAATGGTTTTACTCTCATGAACTTCTTCCACCTCTGAGATATCAGCGACAAACCCTGACAACCCTGTAATATCAGGCACCTGCTCTGGTTGGATCCATGAACTATCGCCAATAACCTCCTCCCAATCTGCCCTCATGAGCAAGTCAGTTCCAGGATTATCATCTTTGATCGTGCATGAACACCACCCGATGATGGTGCTACAAGCTGTTTCAATATTATTTGCTTTGATACCATTCCCAACCAAGGCATATAGTGCTCTACCCTGCCCAAAAACAGGAAAAGCCAATGGTGCATTTTTAAAAATTTTTAAATCTGCTTCTGTTCCAATCAGCATGTTAGCGAAGACTTCCTCAGCTGGATCGTCTTTTTTTATCCTGATCAATGAAAAGGAAACTCCCGTATTAATTACCTTAATGTCCAACAGATTTCCTGCCACATCAGTAGCAGTTTCAGAAAGTTTCAATGTATTGGACAAACGCTCCAATTCTGATTTTAGAATGTTAAATTGCTTGTCATCTTTTATGGCATTGCCACTTTCCAAAAATAACCATACAGCAGCGTCACCACGCTGGATGTTGTTTAACACTTGGTTTCTCACTGGGGAATCTACAATCCTTTTAGCATTTTCCTTGGTTAGTGCACCTTCCCAGATCAGTCCATGGATTTCATGCTCTATTGGATACGACAATCTTATCATAGGAAGGTCTTCCTTATTTATACCTGAAGGAAAATCATTTGTCTTTTCGACCACTTTGATGTTTACCGGAGTTTCCTCAAAGGATGTTTTCTTTAAATATTCCAGTGTCTCTTTTTGTTCTGCAGTTAAAGGGCCTTCGTGCAACACCTCCACGACATAAGCGTACGCACCCCACATCTCTAGGGCATACCTAAAAACAGGTGTCGAACAACTTAATGCAGGTGTGATGGAGCCAAAAAACACTCCAAAAACCATGAATATGATTTGTACTTGTAGCTTTTTCAAAAATCGCATTTATCAAAAATATTTCGTTAATGGACAATCTTACATCTAAGATACGACTGTTTACCCAAAAGATACCGCTCAGTGGACGAATAAATATCAAAAATTTGATAGTTTGACCTATAATCCTGAAAATTTCAGTTCACAAAATGCTTTTTTTTAAACACTAACATCCATCACTTTTTTCATTTATAAAAAGCATCCTAAAACCATGGATTTTAAAGGCTTTTTATGCTCTAAAAAGAAGCAAGGGGACCAACAGGTTAATGTAGAATCTTAAAAACTAATTCCTTTAGAATCTGTCCATCGGGCACATTGGCTGCATTCACACCTTTGCTTTGCAGATCGGCATGCCGCAAATCATGAATGATATTGATCACTTTTTGCGGCGGATAGATCCTTGCGGCAGTTGTATAATCTTTGACAAAAAAGCGATTCACCTTCAAGACCGAAGCGAGATTCATGTCGGATTTGTCACCCGTCACATGGAGCACCAGCAACTTGGAAAAGAAATTATACAATATAGAAATAATAGGGATTACCGGATTATTCTTGGGGTTAGACTCAAAATAATTGATAATCTTATTGGCCTTGACAAGCTCTCGAAAAGCCACTGCTTTTTGTAATTCAAAAGCATTGTATTCTTTGCTGATCCCTACATATTTTTGAATTGTGTGGTCATTGATTTCAACTTTCTCTTTAAAATTGATCAACATTTTATCAATCTCATTAGATAACCTTTCGAGGTTATTTCCAATATACTCAGCCAGCATGAAAACACCCTTGTTAGTAATAGGAAATTCTTTTTGCTTGAAATAATCCCTAATCCAATCCGGAACCTGATTGTCATACAGTTTATTGGAAGTTAAAAACACCGCATGCTTCTCCAAAACCTTTGCGATGGCCTTGCGTCGATCTAGTTTTTTATGTTTATAGCAAAAAACCAGAATTGTTGATGGCAGCGGTTTTTCCAGATAAGCCTTCAACATATTGTCACCAGATTCTTTACCCAGATCTGACAAATTTTGGGCTTCTTTCACGATCACTACTTGGCGGTCCGACATCATGGGAAACCGCCTGGCATTATTGAGCACGTCGCTGATGCTCACATCTTTGCCATAAAGCACCACCTGATTAAAGCCTTTAGCAGCTTCATCAAGGGCCTTATCCTCAATGATGTCAGAAATAAGATCAATATAAAAAGGTTCCTCGCCTTGCAGAAAATACACAGGTGCGTACTGCCCCGCACGGAGACTGTTCAATATTTGGTTAGCTTCTTTCATTGATTAATTTGGTAAT
>JAUHYU010000071.1 GCA_030426345.1 Bacteroidia bacterium | reverse complement strand
ATTATTTGGGAGGGGACTTAACCAAAGAAGATGAACTTCGGCTGGATCGATGGCTCGACAAAGACCCTGAAAATAGAGTACATCTTCAGTCACTATCCGATATTTGGAATACTCCATTAGGTTATCCAGGCATTGTCAATATAGAGGATGAACATCATAAGATCTGGAGAAGTGTGCATAGTGAAAGCAAACCTGATGGATCGATTAGTCAACCCAGAACGCTGTCTTTCAGGTATTTGTGGAAATATGCCGCCGTATTGCTAATCATGGGTTTTGGATGCTTTTATTGGATAAAATCAAGCACTGTATCTGGAGAGGCTCCAATTGTGGCCATGAAAATTGAACGGATCAACCCTCTGGGGCAAAAATCTAAGATTCACTTACCTGATGGTTCTACTGTATATCTCAATGCAGGGAGCAAAATTTCTTATTTGAGTGATTTCAATACTTCTACCAGAAAACTGAGATTGGAGGGGGAAGCCTATTTTGAGGTGTCAAAAAATCCGGAGATCCCATTTGAGGTTTTCACTGATGGAGTGGTGGTAACAGCACTAGGAACCTCTTTTAATGTCAATGCCTTTGGTAATCAAAATATTGAAAGCATAGCACTCAATACCGGGAAGGTAAAAATAATATGTGTTGATACACTGGGTCAAACTGCACCGAGCTATCTTGTACCAGGCGATATGGCGATTTTTAACCATCAATCAGGATCCATCGCACTGACAGACTATCAAGGAATGGATCCTTTTGGATGGAAAGATGGCCGGATTGTATTTCATCACGCATCTTTCGATCAAGTCTTAGAAACGCTTTCCCGATGGTATAACGTTGAATTCAGCGTCATTGGGAGCTTGCAACAGGAGTGGAATTATTCTTCCACCTTTGAAAATGAAACCTTGGATAATGTTATGGAGAGCTTAAAATTTTCTGAAAAGATTGATTATGTCATGAATGGATCAGTTATAAAAATAACCCTTTAAACCTATGAAACACCTTAACAATTCAGCCTAAAAAAACGGCAATGCAGTTATGCATCACCGTTATATAACCCCTTCTGTTCCAGCAGAAGAAATCATTATCAATTAAAATATAATATTATGAAAAAAACACTAACGAATGTTATGATTATGTCATTTCGTGGTTTGATTTATGGAACAGCACTACAGGTCTTTTGCCTGACATTGCTGTTTGCTAAAGGGTCAGAGGCGCAAATAGTCCAAAGCGTCAAGGATGTTAAGCTTTCCATTGAACTTCAAAATGCCAGCCTGAAGGAGTGCTTTGCTGAAATAGAAAAGCAAACAGACTATCGATTTTCATACGATCATTTCTTAGTAGATTCTAATGTCAAGATCAATTTTAAATCGAAGAAGAAATCGGTTTCTGACTTGCTGTTGGAAATTTCCAAAAAAGCGGATCTTAAGTTCAAGCAGATTAATAACAACATCAATGTGCAGCGACTCGAAAACGCAGAACAGGAAAATGAAGTCGAAGTGATTATTCAGGGAGTTACAATTACCGGGAAGGTAACTTCAACTGAAGATAGCGAAGGGCTCCCCGGAGTAAACGTGATAGTGAAAGGAACTAGTAATGGAACAGTTACGGATATTGAAGGCAATTATTCGCTTGAAGTGCCTGGAGCAGAAGCTATCTTGGTATTTAGTTCCGTGGGTTATACCAAGCAAGAAGTAGTTGTTGGAAGCAGGAGCAAGATCGATTTGGTTTTATTAGTTGATTTAAGGGCGTTAGACGAGATAGTCGTGATTGGTTATGGAACTGCGGAGAAAAAGGATGTTACCGGAGCGATATCTTCCGTAAAGGGGGAGGATTTTAAAAATATTCCTGTAGATGGAGTGGATAAAGCTTTGCAAGGTAGGATTGCCGGAGTGCAGGTAGTTCCTAATGGAGGTGCCCCGGGGGCATCAACTTCCATTCGCATCAGAGGTGCAGGAACAGTTAATAATTCTGAACCATTATATATTGTAGACGGAATTCCAACGTCAAGCATTGATGGGATCAATCCAAATAACATAGAGTCTATCGAAGTGCTCAAGGATGCATCTGCATCTGCGATTTATGGAACGCGTGCAGCCAATGGGGTTGTAATCGTTTCTACGATCAAAGGAAATGAAGGCCAAGCTTTGAGGATGAATATCGATATGTATACCGGTGTTTCCAATGTTATAAAAACACTCGATGTTTTGGATGCTTCCACACTTGCGGAAATCAAGCGGGAGCGCTATGCTAACGATGGTATTCCAGTAAATTCAATATGGGAAGATCCTCAATACCAAACACAAAAAACAGATTGGCAAAATGAATTATTCACTACCGGTAAAACCCAAAATATAGATCTTTCAATTAGTGGTGGGAGCGAAAAATCTTCGTTTATGTTTGCTTTGGGATACTACAACGAAGAAGGAATCATTCAAAAATCCATGGCAGATCGGCTGACACTACAGATTAACTCTAATCATAAAATTAATAATTGGCTCAGAGTTGGTCAAAATTTGTCCCTTTCTACACGAACCGACAATGGTTTTAATACCAATTCTGCGCAGAACGGTTTGATCTGGAGTGCTATTCGATTTCATCCTGGGCTTCCTGTTATGGATGACAATGGAAATTATAGCTCCAACCAGATAAGTAGTGAATTTGGCGATATTAATAACCCAATATTTGAAGTGGATATCAATGACGCTGATAACAGGAATACTAGGCTACTTGGCAATGTCACTGCCGAAATTTCACTTACTGCTGATTTAAAGTTAAAGGCTAATTTTGGTGTGGATGGAGGGATTCACGATGGTAGGTCATTTAGCCCACAGATATTAAATCAAATTAGACAAAGGACGACTAACTCAGCAAATAGGGCATATGATCAAAGTTTTTCTTTCTTGATGGAATATTTCCTGACGTATGAAAAAACTTTTGGAGCAGATCACAAAGTTGGGTTTGTAGGAGGATTTACACAACAGTCTTTTGACTATCAAGGATTTAGTGCCAGCGCCAACAATTTGCCTGATGAAGATCCTAGTCAACGTTTTTTGAGTACAGGAACTGCAAATAGCACTAATGAATATAAAGCTCATGATGGCTTACAATCTTTATTTGGTCGTGTAAATTATGCATACAAAGACAAATATTTACTTACCGCTACAGTTAGATCTGATGAATCGTCTAAGTTTAAAGAAGGAGAAAGACAAGGGATATTTCCTGCATTTTCTTTAGGATGGAGATTATCAGATGAAGAATTTTTTAATGTCCCTTTCATTAGTGATATGAAAGTGACCGGAGGATGGGGACAACTCGGAAATCAGAATATAGATAGGCTCCAATACTTGGCGAGAATAAGTCGTGGACAAAGATATTCTTTCGGTTTAGATGGAAGCAACCAAGTGGTTGGAGCTAATCAATCTAGTTTTGCCAATGAGAATATCACTTGGGAGACTGTGACAATGACTAATATTGGATTAGCCTTAGGTTTTGTTGATAATAAACTGACAACAAATTTTAATTATTTCATTAAAGATACAGATGATATGTTGCTTTCCCCTCCAACCATAGGAGCTCAGGGAAACAACCCCTCTCCGTTTCTTAATGTAGGTGAGGTAAGGAATAAGGGATTAGAAATAGAATTGGGTTGGAAAGATAATAAGGGTGATTTTGGCTATGGAATTAGTGCTAATGCCGCCTTTATCAACAATGAAGTAGTTAAATTAGTAGATGGTAACTTTTTGGGCTCCAGACTTTATGGAAGGCCAAATGTCGAAATTTCGCGAACCTATGAAGGAAATCCGATAGGTACTTTTTACGGATGGAGAGCAGATGGGTTATTTCAAACTCAAGCTGAGATAGATAGTCATGCCGACCAACCTGGAGCGGAGCCTGGTGATGTGCGTTTTGTTGACCTAAATAACGACAACATCATAGATGATAAGGATCGAGAGATTATTGGAAGCCCGCACCCAAAAGTTACTTATGGTATTAATGCCAATTTAAATTATAAGGGATTTGACGTTAATATGTTTTTTCTAGGAGTAGGAGGGGTAGAGATATTTAATGCGGACAGAATGCAAGGCTTGGATGCGACTTATCCATTTAATCTATATTCTGAAATTACTGGTCGCTGGACAGGCTCTGGTACAAGCAATGAAATTCCAAGGGTATCTACCTTAAGAACGAACCAGAACCATAGACCTTCAGATATGTTTATTGAATCTGGGGACTTCTTTAGATTAAAGAACATGGTAGTTGGATACACTATTCCGTCCACAACAACTGATAAAATTGGACTATCACGATTGCGTGTATATGTAGCGGCTCAAAATTTATTTACGATAACCAATTATTCTGGATTTGATCCAGAGTTAGGATTGACTGATGGAAATCTTCAACAAAATGTGGATTTTGCGCAGTTTCCTCAAGCGAGGACATTCACTGTAGGAGTTAATATTGGATTTTAATCGGATGCGTAAGTTCAATTTAGGAAAACATAAAATTTGAAATCATGATAAAGATTATAAAAAATAGATATTTAGCACCCATTGTTGGCCTCTCGCTGATGATAAGTGGTTGTAATACTGACTTGTTGGAAACTACTCCTTATGGAGAATCGACCTCTGCTACTTTTTGGAGGAATGCTGATGATGCCGTAGCAGCGGCCAATGCCATGTACACACCGCTGCGAGAGGAAGATTCTTATGGACATAATGAAAATGTGTTTGACAATTGCTCAGATGACTTGTACAGGGCGGGAGATCATGGCTATGAAGAGGCTATGGAGAATTTTACTTTAGACCCTAGCAACAATGGTGTGAGGGCCGGATGGAAAAATAAATATGAAATGATCACCAGGGCCAACGCCATCCTGATCAATGTGCCCGAAATTGAGGATATTGATGCAGCTTTGAAAAATAGGATTCTTGGTGAGGCTCATTTTGTGAGGGCTTTCGGTTATTGGAGGTTTTCACTCATTTATGGAGGAGTGCCGTTGATCATTGAGCAAAATGTTATTGATGGAAATTTCAACGTTCCAAAGTCGACACTGGCAGAAGTACAGGCATTGATCGAATCGGATCTTATGGAAGCTGTCAGTTTATTGCCTGAAATACATACTTCGGAAAATATTGGCAGACCTACCAAGGGAACCGCAAATGGTCTATTGGCCAAGTTGTATGTATATCAAGAAAAATTTCCAGAGGCAATTACTGCCGGAACTCAGGTGATCAATAATCCTGCCTATAAACTGGCAGATAATTTCAGGGACAATTTTACTCCTGCCACTGAAAACAATCCTGAAATGCTCTTTGCGGCTCAGGGTGCGGAAAACTGGGCTGATGTGCCACAATATTATATTGCTCCGAGGCCATGGGGAGGATGGGATTTTCATGATCCTACGCAAAGTATTGTTGATGAATTTGAGGCAGGTGATCCACGTTTGGGTTATTCTATCTGGCAACCAGGCGACATGGTAGATCGTCGTGGGGAAAACGGTATCACAGAGTTTACCGCTGATTTGACGGCTACAGGTTACGGTCAAAATAAATATGCCACATTCAAAGAAGATGGCAATCTAGATGCAGGACAGAATGTGCCAATCCTGAGAACGGCAGATGTTTTCCTACTTGTTGCCGAAGCAAAGATCAGGGAAAACGGAGCAGGGGCGGGAGATGCCGAAATCAATGCCGTAAGGGATCGGGTCGGAATGCTCCCGGTATCAAATGCCGGAATGCCCGAATTGATCCATGAACGACGGGTCGAATTATTTGGGGAAAATCAGCGGCATCAGGATTTGATGAGATGGGACAAAGCCGGAATAGTGGATATTGTTGCGATCTATGGTGAAGATAGAGGTCAGTTTGATCCGGTAAGGGTTTTTGTGAAGCCAAAGCATTATTATTTCCCAATTCCTCAGCGGGAAATTGATTTGAGCAACGGCGTATTAAAGCAAAATGAAGGTTATTCTAGTGGAGACGACTAACCATGGAAATTGACATGTTTTTTCCCTTCTCTATAAATGAAGGGCATGGACTGATATAAAAATTTTATTACAATAACCTGACAGGTATTTTCTTCAAGTTACGCAGTAGCCCAAAGAAAATACTTGTCAGGTTTTCTCATTGTAACCTGAATTCAAATGATAATTTTGACATATCATTTATTCTGACAAATCAACATTATGCGTAGGAATGTACTAATTATTTTTGTGTTTCAACTGTTCTTCCAGTGTGGCAATAAGACAGAAAAAGCCTCTGGAATCCATGAAAACAAAGAGGAAGCTCTTTTTACAGTGCTAAATCCAAGTGAAACAAAATTGAATTTCATCAACGTAATTCATGAAACAGCCGCAGTAAATGGACTGGTATATGAATATCTCTATAACGGTGGAGGAGTAGCTGTGGCGGATTTCAATAATGATGGATTTCAGGACATATTTTTCATTTCCAATTTATATACCAACAAATTTTTTATCAATAAAGGGGAATTTGTTTTTGAAGAAACCACAGATATTTCCAACTTGAAAGGGAAGGGGGGCTTTCCGACAGGTGTGGCCACTGTGGACATCAATGCTGATGGATTGATGGATATTTATATCTGCAAGTCAGGTGACTATGCCGATTTGGACGACAGGAGGAATGAATTGTATATCAATAAGGGTAATAATGAACAGGGCATTCCGGTGTTTGAAGAAGTCTCCGAGCAGTACGGGTTGGATCTCCCACATTATTCTACACAGGCGGCATTTTTTGATTTTGACAGGGATGGTGACCTCGACATGTTTTTAATTAACCACGGCATCTCACCAGCAGATGTAGAAGGAAATCTCAAAACCCTAATTTACCAAAGATCTGAATATAGCAGCGAGAAATTATTCAGGAACGACAATGGAAAATTCAGAGATGTTTCTGATGAATGTGGAATTATCAATAATTCAATAGGCTTTGGTTTGGGAGTGGCCATTGGCGATTTGAACAATGACCAATGGCCAGATATCGTGGTCGGACAGGATTATTCCGAAAGTGACCATCTCTACATCAATCAGCAAGATGGTACTTTCAAGGAGTCTATAAAGCAATCGACCAATCATATATCCAATGCCTCAATGGGAAATGATATTGGCGATATTAACAACGATGGTTGGCTGGACTTTATATCACTAGATATGGCCTCCAATAATAATTATGACCTAAAAACCAATATGAGCGGTATGAATCCTGATCGGTTTTATAACCTGGTGAACCTAGGCCTACATCATCAATACATGTTTAATGCCCTGCAACTGAACAATAGAAATAACGCTGGAGAAAAGCTGCCGGTATTCTCTGATATAGGCCAGATGTCCGGCTTGGCAAGTACGAACTGGAGTTGGGCACCGCTCATGTTTGACATGAATAATGATGGATGGCAGGATGTTTTTGTCTCCAACGGAATTGTGAGGTCGTTTCGCAACAATGATTTTGTTGCCTTGAAGCGAAAGCGGGTTGAAAAACTTTACCAGGATATGGAGAAATATCAAAATAAAGATTCGCTCATCAAAGCGTATTATGATGAAATCCTCGCCTTGATGCCTGAAAAAAAGGAAGTGAACTTGCTTTTCGTCAACAACAAAGATTTTACTTTTTCGTCGATGAATGAAGTTTGGGGGTTGAGCACTCCTACCTGTTCCAACGGTGCCGCTTATGCAGATTTTGACAATGACGGAGATATTGATATCGTCACAAATAACATTAATGATGTCGCATTTATTTACAAAAACAACACGCGGGAATTGAATCCAGCAAGTAATTTTATTCAGGTGAAACTGGTTGGTCCTAAAGAAAATACCACTGGGATCGGAGCAAGGATAACCATGGAATCCGGAGGCATTTTTCAAACAAAAGAACAGTACTTGTCAAGAGGGTTTCAATCTTCTGTAAGCGATGTTTTGCATTTTGGAATTGGGGAAAATGATAAAATAGAAAGCCTTTCTATTTTATGGCCTGATGGAAAGTCTCAATTCTTACAAGATTTAACTGCCAATCAACTGATCACGCTGAACCATCAAGAAGCTACAAATTTGAATGCAGTAGCTGAAAGGAAACCAAACTCGGTTTTTGTGCAAGTGCCTGATGAAGCAGGAATATCCTTTAAACATGAGGAAAATGATTTTAACGATTTCGAGCGGGAAAGTTTGTTGCCCCATAAGCTTTCACAGAATGGACCGGCACTTTCTACAGGGGATGTAAATGGTGATGGGTTGGATGATATATTTATTGGAGGAGCAAAAGATCAGCCAGCAGGGTTGTTCATTCAAAACAAAGATGGAAGCTTCGAATCTTCTCAAAAAGCATTGTGGATCCATGAACGTAATTATGAGGATGTTGCTTCCGCACTTTTCGATGCAGATGGTGATGGTGATTTGGATCTTTATGTGGTATCTGGTGGGAATGAAAAAACCGCAGGGGATGTCTATTATCAAGATCGCTTTTATAAGAATGACGGTCATGGAAAATTCATGCTTTTTCAGCAGGGAATTCCGGAAATACGTGCGAGTGGCTCTTGCGTAGTCGCCGGGGATATGGACAATGATGGCGATTTGGATTTGTTCATTGGTGGAAAATTGATCCCCGGTAAATATCCACTTCCTGCAAATAGCTATTTGTTGAAAAACGAAAGCAAAGATGGGAATGTCAAGTTTGTAGATGTGACAAATGAAGTAGCTCCATTTCTAAGGGAATTAGGAATGGTGTCAGATGCGAGGTGGATGGACTTGAACGGTGACGATAATCTTGATCTGGTTGTCGTAGGAGAGTGGATGGAGATAAATGTCATTAGAAATACTGGTGATGGGTTTATGGATGTCACAGAAGGTTCTGGATTGGAAAATCAGACAGGTTGGTGGTTTAGCATCGCTTCAGCAGATTTTGATAGTGATGGGGATGAGGATTTTATTGTAGGAAACTTGGGGTTAAACTATAAATACAAAGCGTCCCAAGATGAACCTTTTGAAGTGTACGCTAGTGATTTTGACAATAATGGAAACTTGGATATCGTGTTGGGATATAGTGAGAATGGCAAGAGATATCCTTTGCGAGGAAGGGAATGCTCTTCCAATCAAATGCCTTTTATAAAGCAAAAATTTCCAACCTATAATGAATATGGTTTGGCAGAATTAACGGAAGTATATGGTGAGGAAAAGCTGGAAAATTCCCTGCACTACCAGGCAACAAATTTTGCAACTTCCTACGTTGAGAACCTAGGGGATTTTAAATTTAAAATCAAGACAATAGTGGGAATGGCACAGCTTTCTTCTGTCAACAACATCCTGATCCGGGACTTTAATAAAGATGGAAATTTGGATGCTTTGCTCACTGGTAATCTGTACGGGGCCGAGGTAGAGACCCCGAGAAATGATGCCAGCTATGGGTTACTGCTGACTGGTGATGGTCATGGAGAGTTTAAGTCACTTTTTGCCGACGAAAGTGGTTTGATGATAAAAGGGGAGGTGAAGCACGCATCTGTGGTAAAGATTCCTTCTAAGGATGTTGAATTTATAGTTTTTGGGAAGAATAACGACCAGGTTCAGGTTGTGGAATATTGATTCATAACAAAAGGGTTTGAAATACTTTATGAACGACAGGCAAATTGGAATTACGCTTTCTGCATTTTTTAAAACGGTCATGGCTATTGTCCTGATGAGCTTGTTCACAAACTGTAATAAAGAGGCTAATTTCCATGAAGCTCCTGATGAACATCGATTCAGAAAAGTGGTATTGACCGAAGAAACCATGGATCCTACAGCCCTGGCAGTGACCAAAGATGGTAAGGTTTATTTTACAGAAGATTTCGGGATTGTCAAGGTGTATTTGCCAGAATCAAACTCCATTGCGATCATTGGCGAATTGGATGTGTTTGAGTGCGGGGAAGAAGGATTGATCGGGATGGCACTTGATCCTGATTTTGAACAAAACGGATGGATGTATATCAATAGAACAGTTTCAGAATACATGAATTTGCCTTGTTCTGAAATATACAGCGATCCAAAAAAGTTGCGTGGAGATAGTTCTTCGCATCAGGCAATTTCACGTTTTATGATTAAAGATGATGTGTTGGATGTTTCTTCAGAAAAGGTATTGCTTAAAATCCCTAACCAACACATGCGCCACATGGGTGGCTCAATGGCTTTTGATGCCAATGGAAACCTATATATTTCCATTGGTGAAAATACCCATCCCGGATATATAAATCCCTATGCCCCATTAGACGAACGGCCTGGTCGCAGTCGGTATGACACACAGCGAACGTCTTCCAATTCCATGGATTATCGGGGCAAAATATTGCGGATTCACCCGGAAGACGATGGCACATATACCATTCCCGATGGAAACCTTTTCCCAAAGGATGACCCAAAAGCACTGCCAGAAATTTATGTGATGGGTTGCCGCAATCCGTTCAGAATATCTGTAGATCATGAAACGGGGACGCTTTTTTGGGGAGAAGTTGGGCCCGATGCTTATGCAGATATCGACCGTGGACCGAAGGGGTATGATGAAATCAATAAAACGAACAAAGCAGGTTTTTTTGGATGGCCTTATTTTATTGCTGACAATCAGCCCTATGCCAAGTACGATTATGATACCGAAAAAGCCGGAGCACATTACAATCCTGAAAAACCGGAAAACAATTCACCAAACAATACTGGCAAAAAAGTATTGCCAGCGGCAACACCAGCATTTATCTGGTATCCATATGTGGCTTCAAAAAAATTCCCTGAATTGGGAGAAGGAGGCAGAACGGCTATGGCCGGTCCGGTCTATCACTATGATGAAAGTTTGAAATCTGATATCAAGTTTCCTGCCTATTTTGATAAAGCACTATTTATTTATGACTGGATGCGGGGCTGGATCAAAGTTGTGCGAATGGACGAAAATGGAAACCTAGAAAAAATTGAAAGTTTCATGCCTTCAACGCGCTTCGTCAGTCCTGTGGATATGACCTTTGGCCCAGACGGGGCATTGTATGTCATAGAATTTGGCACCACTTGGGGGAATAATCCTGATGCACGTTTGATCAAGCTGGAATACATCCCGGGAAACAGGCCACCACATGTCGAAATTTCTGCAGACCAAACCATTGGTGCTTGTCCCATGAAGGTGAATTTTAGTAGTGCTGGAACCATGGATTATGACGAAGGTGATAAACTAAGCTATGCCTGGAGCTTTGACGGAGAAAGCGTACAATCGACTTCAAAAGATCCTTCATTTACTTTTGAAAAGCCTGGGACTTATCAAGTGCAGTTGATTGTAACGGATGAAAATGGAGCGGCTACAATACAGAATATGGAAATCAAAGCAGGCAATGACAAACCAAAATTGTCCATTGAAATACCACATAGGGGAAGTTTTTATTGGAAAAATGAAACTATCCCGTACGTGGTGCACCTATCGGACAAGGAAGATGGCAGTTTGGCAAATGGGGATATTGATCCGTCCAAAGTGCAGGTGACTCTAGAGGCGTTGGATGGTACTTATGCTTTTGAAATGACTGAATCAGGTACTCAGGAGTTAAAAAGCCGAGGGGAGAAATTGATTGGTGAGAGTGATTGTAAAGGTTGTCATAGAGTGAATGAGAAGGTAGTTGGCCCATCTTATATCGACGTCAGCAACAAATACAAAGGAGATGAATCTGCGAGCACTTATCTGGCCAAGAAAATAATTTCAGGAGGAAGCGGTGTTTGGGGGGAAGTGATCATGAACGCACATCCTTTATTCTCTGAAGCCGACGCAGAAAGGATGGCGGATTACATCTTGTCTCTAGGAAACAAGAGTGGTAACGTTAAAAATATGGGAATAGAAGGAACTATAAAAATCCCTGACCAAGAAGCCAAAACCTATGTATTGAAAGCCACTTACACTGATCATGGGTCATCTGGGATGGAACCAATCACTGTTTCTGCTTTGCGGGTTCTTCAGCCGCCGAAATTGGAGGCCGAAAATTTTTCAACTCAACATGATGTTCTGAGTGAGGTAGGAAACACCTCTGTGGCCATGGGATTTTCCTCTACGTATATCACGTTCAAAAACATTGATTTGACTTCGGTCGATTCGGTAACTTTCAGGTATAATTATGGTGGCCCCGAATGCTCCATTGAAATCCGTACCGGTTCACCGAAAGGGGAATCTCTAGGGAAAGCTTATTTTCATGGAGATTCAAAGGCAAGAAGGGGGTCTAGGGAATTGACTATTCCCATTAAACCAACATCAGGGTCAAAAGAGTTGTTTTTTCTCCATGACAAAGCGCCGGATATCCATGTGGAAATCGGCTTGGATTGGATTTATTTTCACCGAAAAGGCGAGGCTATAAATTGAGGCCATTCCTCTAAATTTATTTTTTACCGGACAAGCCTATAGAGTACTTTCCATAACTGTCTCTATCAGTGATAATTTTCCACTAAAAAGCATGGATTTTCCATGGATTTAGAAGCCTTTTTGTTCTTTGCTGATAGACCTATAAAAGGTGTTCGAGGATTATAATTCCTTGACCCTGATATTTCTCCATTTAATATAAAGCGGTTTTTCACTATCCGTGGCATGCACTTGCAATCCGATAAAACCTGAAGCTGTCATAGAATCTACATAGTCAGTTGCTGGTACGCCGTTCACCCAAGTTTTGATGTGCGGGCCGATTGCTTCAACTCTAAATGAATTCCATTCCCCAACTTTGAATGCCTTTTTTGCAGCGGGATTGTCGCTCAGATCATGTACCCAGCCGCGACGGCCTTCGTCGTAGATGCCTCCGCTGCGTGCCGTAGTGGTGTCGGGGTCGATTTCCACTTGATAGCCATGAACAAGGCCATTTTTGTATTCGGGCAAGCTATGGCTTCGGATTTGCACGCCGGAATTGTGGTAATTATTTGGGGCAACCTCCAGTAAAACCTCAAACTCCAATTCAAAATTGTCGTAGTTCTTTTTTGTGACTAAAAAGGAATTGGACGTATCCTTTGGAGATGCCGTGACTCCTACAATCATGTCACCTTCCACATGATAGGTGGCATCCCCGCCTAATTTTTTCCAACCATCCAGGTTTTTTCCGTTAAAGGGATACTCCCAGGCCGTATCGTTTTTTGTCGTTTCGGTTTGTTCCGTTTGGTTGGTTTTTTTATTTCCACAGTAGGAGCATAAAAGTGTGAAAATGATGGAAAATGAAGTGATTTTAAGGTATGTCATGATACAATAAGATTTGAATATAAGTCAGTTTGAAAGTTACTAAAAGTAATGCTTCAAATCCAAATATTTGAGGGATGAGTTCTTAGAAGAATGAACCGATAAAATCACAGAGAGGCTTGTTTGAAAATAATGAAATGACAAAAGCTATTATTGAAATAGCTATTGCCCACTTGGAAATATTCAATTTAGATTTTTCTAGTTTATTTCTTTCATAAATTGAAATCAGACCTCCGTGTTTACATATATCTATGCCTTTTTCTTTTTTCCAATATATATTATCAATATTTATACTGCTTGTTTTTGAGCCGTTGTGTGTTGCTATACAATATCCCTGCTTAGCAAGGTAGGCTAACATTTCATCAGTCTTTGTTGCAAAATTATCCCCACCCTTTATGTGTTGATAGTTAATAGAAGGATTACAACTATTGATCAAGTATAGTAAGTCTTCCATTAATAGGACTTCATCAAGTGAAAAATCTGTTAGCTTTTTATTTCTCATTAATCTACTCATTTTGCTGCGGTGCATATTTAAAAATAAATATACTTAATCAGAAAGGATTAATAAACCCCATCACACCCATCATCTTTTCAAATTCTTCATGGATTTTTGATGCTATTTCGGTGCGTTTTTCTGTCGCAGGATGTGTGAAGCTTAGGTGGCTGGCATGCAGCATCATGGTCATCAGGCCATATTTTTCCTTGAATAGCTTATTCTGCTTGTTGCAGCCATGAGGGCGATCTCCAATGATGGGATGGAGGATATGTGCCATGTGTTTTCTGATCTGGTGGTACCTGCCGGTCTGTGGGTGAACTTCCACGAGCGAATATCTTGATGTCTGATGTTTCCCGAAAGGGATTGGCAGTTCGGCTCGGGCGAGCGTGTGGTAGGTGGTGACAGCTTCCTGGGTTTTGCCTTGCTCGTTGGTGAGGGCATAATCAATCGTGCCACTATCGTCCGTGTAGCCCCGCACAATGGCCAAATACTGCTTGGAAACCATGCGCTCAGCGAATAGCTTTTGCATGGATTTTAGCATGTTTTCGTTAAGCGAGAAGAGCAATACCCCACTTGTTTTTCTATCAAGGCGGTGGATGGGGAATACATGTTGTCCGATCTGATCCCGGAGCATTTGCACAGCAAATTCGTCCGCATCGCTGGCGATTTTGGAGCGGTGCACCAGCAGGCCGTGGGGCTTATTGATGGCGATGAGATGCTCGTCCCGATAAATAATTTCTAATGACACGGATATTCAAATTTTTGAATGACAAATAAAGTGGGAGCAAATCGATTATCCTTGTTTTTCATTGGAATAAAGACCTCAAAAGCCATCTAAAATCCATGAATCTGGCTACAATTTAAAATTGCAATGAGGGTCATAATGTTGATTTACCACATTTATTCCCAAAGGAATTACTATTTTTGAGGATAGGATTATGTAATCAAGATTCAAATTATTTTGTAAAAATAATGACAAGCGATACTTCTTACGATGAAATACGCCCGTACCGGGATTTTGAGTTTAGGCAAGTGATGGATAAAATGCTCACGTCGCCAATGGCTGATTTTTTGATTTCTACGGTATTTCCGGACGTCCAGGTGGAGGATATAAAAAAGCAACTAAGAAAGATTGATAAAATCGGAGATTTTCAGAAGGAAATCATTTACAAAGCCATCATGGGTGTGTTGGCAAAAACCAGTGCGGGGTTTACAAAATCAGGTCTGGCAAATCTTGATCCCAACGTAGCATATTTGTTTGTATCCAATCATCGGGATATCATTTTGGATCCGTCTTTGTTGAATACTGCCATTGTAGAAAAGGGATTTGACACGGCCGAAGTAGCCATTGGTGACAATCTTTTGGCAACTCCCTGGGTGAAAGACCTTGCGCGATTGAACAAAAGTTTTATCGTCAAACGCAATTTGTCTGTCAGGGAATTGGTGGTTTCATCCAAATTGCTTTCGAATTATATTTCTGAAACAATCACGGAAAAGAAACATTCCGTTTGGATTGCACAGCGAGAGGGTCGCGCCAAAGATGGCAACGATAGCACGCAATCAGGTTTACTCAATATGCTGGGAATGTCAGCAACTAGCTCGCTTAAAGAACATTTTTTGCGCCTCAATATCGTACCAATCTCCATATCTTACGAACACGATCCCTGTGACATGGATAAGGTAAGGTCGCTATATGCTCAAAAATATTTTGGGGGTTATACCAAAGAAAAAAATGAAGATAATGATGCCATGAGAAAAGGAATCATAGGTTACAAGGGCAAAATACATATGCATTTTGGGACGCCGATCCGGCCTGACGTCGAAGCGATGCCTGACGATCTGCACAAGAATGAGTTTATTCAGCGATTAAGCATAATTATCGATCGGCAGATTATTGGGAATTATAAAATACAAATTAGCAATAGGATTGCGTATGATATTTTGACCAACAATCCTATCGCTTTTAACGCCTATTCTGATCAAGAAAAGGAGACGTTTGTGGCCAATATGGAAAAGAAGATAAACACGCTAGCAGGAGATAAAGATGACCTAAGGGCTATTTATCTGAATATGTATGCTAGGCCTTATCAGAACAAATTGGAGATGTTTGGAAATAATCTACCCTAATTCCATGGGGAATGTGTATTGAAAAGCTACCATGCACATTGGAAATTAGAACTCCAAATATTGAATTAGCAAAGAGGGTATGGTAAGTTTTCAGTGTCAATAGTTATTGAGTATAATGTAGTAACATCAGAAATTGTAATTAATGGTTTTAAACCGATCCAAAAAAATACCGCCCCAAATCAAACAAAGCCACAGGTTTCGGGGCACTATAGTTTTAATATTTCTTTGTTACTTTTCCATTCATGCTTTTTCGCAGGAAGGTCCGTTATATGATCTTGATGTAGTACCGGATGCCAAACTGGAAAATCTGGATATTTATCTAGTAATTGGTCAATCTAACATGGCTGGTCGCGCAGAGATCAGGCAGGAAGACCAAGGGCCTTTAGATCACGTATTTCTTTTCACAGGCAATAGAGACCTTCCTTGGGTCAAGGCCAACAACCCGTTAAATCGCTATTCTACAGTACGCAAGGTAATGAGCATACAGCGACTAAGCCCAGCTTATGCCTTCGCAAAAACCATGGCAGATGCCCAGCCGGATAAAGAGATAGGTTTGGTGGTGAATGCAAAAGGAGGAACCAAAATCGTGCAGTGGATGCCAGGCACAGAACTATATGAATCTGCCATTGAGCAGGCACATAAAGCGGAGGAATATGGTAAAATTAAAGGAGTGATCTGGCATCAGGGTGAAGGGGATTGTGATTCATTGCGCATACCAATGTACCTTGGCCGATTGGAGATTTTGATCAATGCCATCAGGGAGGAGTTTGACGACCCAAAGCTCCCTTTCGTTGCCGGGCAACTTTTTGAAAATGAACGAAGAAAGCCTTTTAATTCCATGTTATTGTATTTGCCGAAATTTATTAGGCACGCCGGTGTAGCGAGGAGCGAAGGGACGGGTGTCACGGATGGTACGCATTTTGATGCCGAAAGTGCCACCTTGTTGGGGCAACGTTTCGGACAGGAGATTATCAAGTTGCAAGAATGAAGGTTAGTCGTCGTGATCAACCACCGCATGCGGTGGGCTTGAGAATACGGATTTTGAAGAAATGAAGTTTACTATAAATTGTTAGAATGAAATTGATAAAAGCATAACAAAGTCAATCATGCATAAACTATTACCTATACTTTTACCTATACTTTTTATAAATGCGTTTTGGATTGGAATAAATAGATCATCTGCTCAGGGGCAGCCTAATATTCTTTGGATTTCCGTTGAGGATATCAGTCCTGACCTAGGTTGCTATGGTGACAAAAATGCTCACACGCCTGTGTTAGATAAGCTTGCAGAGAGCGGGGTGCGCTACACCAATGCTATTGCCAATGCACCCGTTTGCGCTCCGGCCCGTTCCACGATCATCACCGGAATGTACCCAACTTCTATTGGTTCGCAGCACATGCGATGCAAAGGCAGGATGCCTGATGGATTTCTATACTATCCCCAACTGTTGCGGGAAAAGGGATATTATTGCACCAACAACGAAAAGGAAGATTACAATCTCGAATATGATTCTAATGCCATCTGGGACGAATCCGGAATCAATGCGCATTGGCGCGACAGGACGGACAAAGAGCAGCCATTCTTCGCGATTTTTAACCTGAAAATGACCCACGAAAGTTGTATCAATTCCAAGGAAAAGCACGATAAGGTTACAAAGGAACTGCCAGATCACCTACGCGCCAATCCAAATACTTTGGTACTGCCGCCATATTATCCAGATACAGAAAAAGTTCGCGAACTGTGGGCGAGGCACTATGATAATATTTCCATGATGGATATCACCGTCGGCCAAATTTTGCAGCAGCTCCAGGAAGATGGATTAATGGAAAATACCATCATTATTTTCTTTTCCGATCATGGCACTGGCTCTCCGCGGCACAAGCGATGGCTTTATGACTCGGGCATTAAAGTGCCTTTTATTGTAAAAGCCCCAGAAAAATACCAGCATTTGCTCCGTGGTAAGCTTGGAACTGTCGATGACGAAATTGTGACCTTTATAGATTTAGCACCAACTGTACTCAATCTAGCAAATACCCCTGTTCCCAACAACATGCAGGGGAGGGCTTTTTTGGGAACCAACCTGAAACCGGAGCGGGCCTATGCCTATTCGGCGAGAGACCGCATGGACGAGCGGTACGATATTCAGCGATCAGTACGCAGCAAGGATTTCAAATATATTCGCTATTATGAGCCATACAAACCTTTTACTCAATACATGAATACACCGGAAAAAGGTGAGATCATGATGGCGATACGACAGGCGGCAGAGGATGGTACTTTGCCGGATGCCGGGGCACATATTGTGCAGGATCATAAACCTGCAGAAGAATTGTTTGATTTGAAATATGATCCGAATGAACTGAACAACTTGGCGGATAATCCCAATTACAAATACATACTGGAGGAAATGCGCGCTGCTCATGCACGTTGGTCTGACAATACCAAAGATGCAGGTCTGATACCAGAAACCATTATGCGGGCTTGGGAAAAAAAGTATGATAAATCCATATACACTATTCTGCGCGAGCAGTATGTTCCAATTAATGAAATCCGAGAAGCTGCTTTAGGCAGTGATGTTGATTTGCTTACGAAAGCCCTTTCGCACAAGAATGAAGCGGTGCGCTATTGGGCAGCTATCAGCCTTGGTAATTTAGATACTTTGAAAAACCTTCCAAATTCCATAAAAAGGCTAGAGACGATGCTGTCAGATGATACTCCGGCGGTTCGTATTGCTGCGTCGCGGGCATTGTGTAAAGTTGGGCAATATGAGCAACCCGTTCAATTGCTTACCAATGAGCTGAGCAGCGATGATGAGTGGGTACGGCTATTGGCGGCGCAAATGTTGGATGAGATCGGGGTACATGCACGACCTGCCGAAAAGGATCTGCAAAAACGAATTGATGAGGATAAAAATAAATATGTGGTGAGAGTGGCCAACCGTGCACTCAATCAAATAAATGGAACTAACAATCAAGTAAAATAATTTACTAAAACTCAATTACATCAATACATAATTATTAAAAAATGAAACGAAGAAAATTTATTAAATCCAGTTCATCGTTAGTGGCCACAGCCGCCAGTATCTCGATTATCCCATCTGCTGTGTTGGGCAAGTCCCATGGACATATCGCCCCGAGCGACAAGGTGAATCTTGCCTGCTGCGGCATTGGTCATCGCGGTGGAAGCATCACAAAATCTCTATATGGAACGGGTCAGGCAAATATGGTAGCATTGTGTGATGTGGATATGGGCGCAGAGCATACCCAAGAGGTGATCAAGAAATTTCCCAAGGCAGATCAGTTTCAGGATTTCAGGGAAATGTTGGATAAAAAAGGAAAGGAAATAGATGCGATAAGTGTAGGTACTCCTGATTTCTCACACTTTCCGATTACAATGTTGGCGATGTCCATGGGAAAACATGTATATGTAGAAAAACCAATGGCAAGGACTTTCAATGAGGTGGAGCTGATGATTCAGGGCGCTAAGAAATATGGCGTGGCTACCCAAATGGGAAATCAAGGGCATTCAGAAGCCAATTATTTTCAGTTCAAAGCTTGGGTAGATGCCGGAATTATAAAAGACGTAACAGCAATGACGGCACACATGAATGGCCGCCGCCGCTGGCATGGATGGGATCCCAACATGAGCAGATATCCTGCCGGGGAATCTATTCCTAAAACCATGGATTGGGAGACTTGGTTGATGACTGCACATCATCATGACTACAACCATGACTATCATCATGGACAGTGGAGGTGTTGGTATGATTTCGGGATGGGAGCTCTAGGTGATTGGGGAGCACATATCATGGATACTGCACATCAATTCCTGAATCTTGGATTGCCTTACGAAGTGGATCCGGTGAGACTGGATGGACATAATCCATTTTTCTTTCCAATGAATTCTACACTTGTCTTTAAATTCCCCGAGCGTGGCAATATGCCAGCCATGGATATTACATGGTATGATGGCATGGATAATGTACCGTCTGTTCCTGAAGGGTATGGTGTTTCAGAAATTGACCCAAACATTCCACCTCCGAGTGATGGCAAATTGCAGCCGGCTAAATTGAACCCCGGTAAAATTATTTATGGCAAAGACCTGACATTTAAAGGAGGTTCACATGGCAGTACTTTGTCGATCATTCCTGCTGAGAAGGCTAAAGAAATGGAATCGAAGCTACCTGAGGTCCCAAAAAGTCCTTCCAATCACTTTGAGAATTTCTTATTGGGCTGCAAAGGGGAAGAAAAATGTCGCTCGTCTTTCGATATTGGAGGACCGTTGAGTCAAGTGTTCACGCTTGGTGTTTTGGCACAAAGACTGAATACTAAAATTGAATTTGATCGCGAAACCAAGCAGGTTGTAAATAATCCATTGGCCAATTTATTGCTCATTGGCGAGCAGCCAAGAAAGGGATGGGAAGAGTATTATCAGTTGTAATTTCCTTGAAGGCAGGATTCCTTATTGCGGTTTTCTTTTCTATCCAAAACTTGGCTGCACAATCTTTGCAAAAAGAAGTCCCAAATGCAGTGATGGAAAAGGTATATCATGAAATAGCAACGCCATTTAAACATGGCGTTGTTTTTAGGCATTCTGATCCGGATAAAATGATTGATAGCCCAACCATCTTCAGGGCCGGAAACCGATGGTACATGAGCTATATCATTTTCGATGGGCAGGGATACGAAACCTGGCTAGCCGAAAGTGATAATCTATTGGATTGGAAGGAAAAAGGAAAGTTACTTTCCTTCACGGAAAATACTTGGGACGCCAACCAAAAGGCCGGGTATATGGCTTTAGTGGATATGGAATGGGGAGGAAGTTACGAAGTAGGGAAGTATGATGGGAAATACTGGATGTCGTATTTAGGAGGGGCATCTGAAGGATATGAAAAAGGTATGCTTGGCGTGGGAATGGCCAATAGTTCGTCAGTGAATCAAGCACAAGAATGGGATAGAATCCCAAACCCAGTATTGCTGCCGACCGATGAAGATGTGAGATGGTTTGAAAATGAAAAGATATACAAAAGCTCCATAATCCATGATTCTAAAAAACTCATTGGTTATCCTTTTGTAATGTATTACAATGCCAAAGGGGACACTGCCAGTTATGAAAGTATCGGCATCGCGGTTTCGGAAGACCTGCTGCATTGGAAAAGGTGGGGTGAAAATCCATCAATAACCCGTGGCAAGGGCATTTGTGGTGATGCACAAATCGTGAAGATGGATGACCTGTATGTGATGTTTTATTTTGGTGCTTTTTGGAAACCTGGAGCATTTGAACGATTTGCCTGTTCGTATGATTTGGTGAACTGGACAGATTGGCAAGGGGAAGACCTCATAGCCCCTTCAGAGAATTATGACCAAAAATATGCCCATAAGCCATGGTTGATCAAATGGAACGGTGTGGTATATCATTTTTATAATGCGGTTGGTAGCGAAGGAAGGGTGATTGCCTTGGCGACATCGGTGGATTTGGAAAAGTAATGCTGACGATTTTGTATATTAACCCGTAAACCAACTCTTAGAGAGGATAGACTCAGATTATGAAATCAATTTTTCAAACAAAGATATTTACGCAAGCGGTAGTTGCTGCTTTTCTCATTCATGTATCGGTTTTCTCTTTTGGGCAAGTACTTATTGACTATCCTCCAGACGAACAGTATAAAAAGCGTCCTACGAATGCCATTGCGGCTATTTCTCAGGGAAACCCAGATGAAGCAATAAAAAACTTAGAAGGTTATTTGGCAGATTTTCCCAATGATGCCGAATCTCATTATTGCATGGCGGTTGCTTATTCGGTGAAGAAAAACGTGTCAAAATCCATGGAATATGTACGGAAAGCACTGGAGGCCGGAATGCCGCTGGAAAGGTTCCTTGCAGGCCCTCGAAACCTGTTGGTAAATTTAACGGAGAGCAAGGAGTTTAAGGAATTCATGGAGGGTAGATATGTTCGGATGATCCATGGCCCATTGTTGGGTGATGTCACTCCGACAAGTGCTAAAATATGGGTTAGAACCAATAAGGAAGCAAATGTAAAAGTTTCACTTTTTAAGGAGGAGAATGAACAAGTTGGGAATTTTGAAAGTAAGACTTCAGGAGAGCATGAATACACTGCCATAGTTCAGCTTTCTGGTCTGGATTCATTCACAAATTATCGTTATACAATTCAAGTTGATGGGAGCCAGTTTTTTGATAATGGGACATTTAGGACGCTAAAAAGTAAAGGGCAGCAGGTCAAATTGAAGATTGGCTTTGGTGGAGGCGCAGGATATACGCCTTGGTTCGAACGGATGTGGGACACGCTGGCCGTACAGTCTTTTGATGCTTTTCTGTTGCTAGGTGACAATGTGTACATCGATTATCCAACTTTGCCGGAGGCACAACAATACTGTTATTACCGCAGGCAGAGCAGGCCTGAGTTCAGACGGTTCACGCCCAATGTGCCGATTTATGCCATTTGGGATGACCATGACTTCACGGTCAATGATGGAGAAGGTGGCGCTGAAATAGAAACGCCCTCATGGAAAAGGCCTGTTTGGAACGTATTCCAAAATCAATGGGCCAATCCATATTATGGTGGAGGCAGCGAACATCCGGGATGCTGGTTTGATTTTTCCATGGGAGACATAGATTTTATCATGCTAGATTGTCGGTATTATCGCGAAAACCCAAAAGAAGTGGATGACCCATCAATGCTTGGGGAATATCAGAAAAAATGGCTAAAGGAAAAATTGAAAGCATCTACAGCAACATTCAAAGTGATTGCCTCTTCGGTGCCATGGGCCAAAGACACCAAGCCGGGCAGCGATGATACCTGGGATGGCTTTCCCAATGAAAGGGAAGAGATATTTTCCTTTATAGAGGAAAATAAAATTGATGGAGTTTTATTGATTTCTGCAGACCGGCATAGATCGGATGCATGGAAAATCGAACGACCTAACGGATATACGTTATACGATTTGATGAGCTCGAAACTGACGAATATCCATACACATGAACTCATGGATGAGAGCCTTTTTGGCTATAATAAAAAGTGCTCGTTTGGCAGCTTGGAGTTTGATACTACTTTAGATGATCCATCTGTGAGTTATACCATCAAGAGTATTGATAATGAGGAAATCCACAAAACCACTATTTTTAAAAGTCAGTTAGATTTTCAGGAAGATAAAATCAAAAATAAAAAGGGAAGAAAGTAGCGATTGGACTTTAAAAATTCGCTCTTTTGGTTATGTGATTTCAATAAACAAAAACATAAAATGAGGACCATACATTTAGCTTTAGCAATATTTTTTTTCTTTTCCTGTGGAGTGGAAGCCCAACAAAAGGATTTCAACTACATTTTTGAACAGGGCATGTCAGGGTACAATTGCTTCCGAATTCCGGCGATTGTAAAAACCAAAAATGGGTCGCTCTTGGCTTTCGCGGAAGCGCGAAAAAAATCCTGCTCAGATACAGGAGATATCGATCTTGTGATGCGGAGAAGTACTGACAAAGGGAAATCTTGGGAGAAATTGATCGTGATTTGGAATGATGGCGACAATGTCTGTGGTAATCCTGCTCCAGTAGTGGAGCAAGAGAGCGGCAACATTTTTTTATTGATGACTTGGAACCTTGGCTCAGATCATGAACGGGATATTATAAACGGGAAAAGCACAAACACCCGCAGGGTTTATGTTTCTCAATCAAGTGATGACGGACTTTCCTGGCAACAGCCAAAGGAAATAACAACTACTACGAAAAAGCCAAATTGGACGTGGTACGCCACTGGTCCGGTTCATGGAATTCAGATGGCTTTGAATGAAGAACACAAGGGGAGGATGATTGTGCCTTGCGATCATATCGAAGCCGGGACTAAGCATTATTATTCACATGTGATCTATTCAGATGATAAGGGGAAAACCTGGCAGTTGGGTGGAACTACTCCACAGCATCAGGTAAATGAATGTACCATTGCTGAACTCAGCAACGGTGATCTCATCCTCAATATGCGCAACTACGACCGCGACCACAAAAACCGCAAAATATCTATGAGCAAGGATGGCGGCATGACATGGAGTGATTTGCAGAGCGACCCAGCTCTCATCGAGTCGATTTGTCAGGGGAGCATGCTCAATGGTTCATGGAAAAAGAAGCCTTTTTTGCTGTTTGCAAATCCTTCAAGCCAAGAGGCCAGAGAGAATATGACTTTGCAGATGAGCCTGGACGATGGAAAAACCTGGGCTAAAAAATATGTGGTACACAGCGGGCCGGCTGCCTATTCCGATATCGTGATGATCGACAAAAAACATATCGGGATTTTTTATGAAGGAGGTGTGAAATCGCCATATGAGGGCATGGCGTTTGAGATTATCAGCCTTACTGATATGAAATGATGTTGTTGTGATAGTCTAGAATTCCTATAGAATCCATGGATTTAGAAGGCTTTTTAACACCCAAATGATTGGAATATGGTTTTTTATCGAAATCAATGAATTACATTTCTGTTCTTTGATTGGGCTTAGCTTGAGTCTCGATCATTAGAACGTTGTACGGTAGTTAGGACTAAAAAAATAAACTGGAACCATGAAAAGTAATTTTTTGAGAAACATCATAATCCTAATAGTTATCCTAAACACGAATTTTCAAAATCCAGTTTGGGGGCAGTCTGAGATTACTTTAGAAAAAGGGGATCTAAAGGCTGTTTTTGTTGACAATAGTGCTTATGGAGTGCATCGAAGTGGTTATAATGGCATATCAGAACTATACCATAAAGACCAAGATTCTACGATTTTTGTTCCTTTTTATGCCGGGGTTAATTTAGAACATATTTTTGATGGAGATTCTCTTGTATCACTTTTTGAGCCGAGGCGGCAACCAATGAGTATAGAAAAACTATCTGATACCAAGGTCCTTCTTCACCAACCGGAGACAAGTATATCCAAAGTGGAAAGCTGGACTGTTTTCGAAATGGTAGGGCCACATTATATAGATGTAAAATTTAAATTTGTCGTTCACGATAAGGCATTTTTTAATCATGGATATATTGGGCTTTTTTGGGCTTCTTATATCGATCGGCCAAAAGACATTGGAATTAACTTTAAGGGGAAAGAAAGAAATAGCCGAGGCTCAGGCGATTGGTTATATGCAGTTTCGAAAAAACATGGGGATGATGGAACCCATATCAGTGATAAGGATAATTATAAAGGCTATCTAGCGCCAAATTTTAATGTAGACCTCTCAGTAGATGTTTCAGATTATGTTTTTACTGAGCCATATTATTATGGCAGATTTCGCAATATGGTTTTTGCCTATTTATTTGATGAACCTAAAGAAGGCATGATTAGATTTTCGAAATCACCAAGTGGTGCCGGCGTAGGTAGGCCTGCTTGGGATTTTCAATACATTCTTCCTGATTTTGAAGTGGGAAAGGAGTATGCTATTAAGCTCAGGGTGGTGTACAAAGAATGGGATAATCAAAAGGATATAGAAAAGGAATATAAAAAGTGGGCTAAATCCATGAAATAATCAATGATTCAGGTTTGCAAAAGCAATATTCCGCAAACCTGAATCATTGTTCTATGCCAACAAGGATTTCATGATAAAAAGATCTAGTTCTTCATAGTCCCTGGCTTCGATACATTTTTGGATATAGCTTTCATCGATGCTTCTGGATATATCCAAAAGTCTCATGAAGATCTCACGGCTATTTGTCAAATGCTTTGTGGCTACATCATCTTTTTGGGTTCTCATTGCCTTTACATCCAGCCCGACCCATTCGCCATTTTGACCATAGTCATGTTTGTCAAGAATCCGAACCTGATTGAAAGCCCTTCTGAGATCAACAGATCCGAAAGCTTTGTCCTGATCAAATTTGAGTCCATTTTGGTCATTGAGATGAACCGTCCATAATTTTTTGTGGGCAAGGGCATATCCCATTTCATCCGACGGGTCGAGTCCTGCGAGTATGGCGTGCGCACTTTCTATCACCACACCGACACGATTGGGATCAGAAGTTAGCATGCCGAGCGCGATGGCGTGTCCGGTAGTTGGCAAGTACGCATGATCCATGGGTTCGTTGGGCTTTGGTTCGATGCTTATACGGATTTTTGGGTTATAATCGAGCATGTTACTTACTGCCTCAGCCAGTCTTTCGGTAGCCACTTTGCTGTCTTTGGCTTCTCTGATATATGTGCCTTCCCTTGCCAGCCAAAGGACAATCAGATCGGTGCCGAGGGCATTGGCAATGTCGATGGAAATTTTAGAACGCTCCATGGCATAAGCCCTGCTTTTTGAATCATTTGACGTAAATCCTCCATCAATTGTCCTAGGGTCTTCCCAGAGACGGGGAGCGACAAATTCTGCACTTAGACCTAGATTATCCAATCGGGATTTCAATGATTTGGCTTCGGTAACTATCTCAGAAGCACTTTTTCCTTCCAATACTGGTACAGCATCGTCATCATGAAATTGCACGCCATCAAAGCCCATACCCTTGTAGGATTCGAGCTTCTTGTCAAAAGAGACTGATTTTCTGACCATCGGACCAAATACATCAGCCCCTTCATGGATATTCCATGGGCCGAATGTGAATTTAAATTTTCCTGCCATAGCTATTATTTTTTTAGTTTAAACTCAATAAGTGTTCCCTCGTCAAATTCTGGATTTACATTGATAGATCCTCCTTGGCTTTCGACTAATTTCTTAACTGTAGATAGCCCGATGCCATTGCCCGAATTATTGAAGCGGTCTTTCTTGCCCAGATTGTTAAAGATTTCAAACACCTTTTCTTGATATTCTTTTTCAATCCCAGGGCCATTGTCCTGTACAGAAAAATAATAAAAGGAGTCGTCTTGATCAAAGCCAATATCTATTTTGACATGTGGCTTGTCGTTGTATTTAATGCTATTTCCCAGCAAATTGATCAGTATTTGCTGCAGACTTGTTTTATTTATATAAAGCGAGACATCTTCTTCAGGATAGTTTATTTCATGTTCATTGTTCACATTCAGCAACTCTACCGTTGGCTTGATGAGTTCATGAAATTGGAAGGTGTTTTTTCCTTCTGAAAGGACTTTTGTGCTTTTATAATGCAACAAAATCCCATCAATGAGATTCTTAAGTTTAACTGAGGATGAATCAAGGTAGTCAAGGATCTCCTTCCCGTCCTTGTCAAATAAATCCTGATATTTCATTTTCAATAGATCAACCAATCCCGAAATATTGGAAAGCGGAGATTTCAAGTCATGGGAGACAACCATGGCGAATT
>JAUHYU010000070.1 GCA_030426345.1 Bacteroidia bacterium | reverse complement strand
ATTAAGAATGTATATGATGAATACAGACTCATTTTCAGAAACAATAGTGAGGAAATTACCGCGTACTATGCTGTCCAAAATAAGGATTACAGTGATTATTATTATTTGGATTACGATGCCAAACTAAAAGACATCAACTCCATAGTCAACTTATTTGTACCCAATTTTCACCTTTCTAAAGATACCGAAATCATTGGTGGATTTACGGGAGGGCCAACTAAAATGGTACAGGTAAAAACTCAATTTGATTCGATAACAGTTGGCAACTTGACATTTGAAAAAAATAACATTGAATTCAATACCCAAAAAAGCAGTCAAAATTCATTGGTTTATGCGAGCTATTCTGTCGCTTCCAAAAGTCAGAAGCTAAATGGAAAACCAAGCACAGAAAACCTAAAATGCGACTTGGATTGGGATGGAAACGAAATTGATTTCCTAGTCAACATTGATCAATCTAATACAACAAATTACGTGAAGACCGCAGGCCATATTGAATTCTTGCCTGACCAAACCAACATCACCATGAAACCATCAGAATTTCGAGCCATTGATAAAATTTGGACATTAAGTAAGGATAACCATACCAGTATCCAGAAGAAAAAATACGACATCAGCAACCTCACCTTATATCACGGTGATCAGAAAATCACCTTCAATGGCAAATTATCTGAAAGCCCACTAGACAAGCTTTATGTCACTATTGCTAATTTTGATATGAAAAATCTCAATCCTCTCCTTACCAAAAAAATCAATGGAATATTCAACGGTTTTGTAGAGGTAAAGAATTTTTTCAACCACAAAGACATCAATAGCCGAATCAATGTCAAGGACTTTTCTATCAACGATTTTTTGGTAGGCACGATTCAGGCAAACTCTGACTACGATGATGATGAAGACCAATTCAATGTCCACCTAAATGTCAATAGAAAGGGCATGGAAACCATGAGCATTGATGGCAATGTAAAACCCGACAGTAAGGAAGAGCAGCTAAGCCTCGTAGCCAACTTCACCAATACTAACCTCAATCTGATCGAACCGTTTTATGAAGACTTTGTTTCAGATGTTTCAGGACAGTTAAACGGCAAAATTTCCATCACAGGAGCACTTAATAAGCCAGTCATCAACGGAACTGGGACCACAAAAAATGGAGCATTTACTCTAGACTATCTTAACACCCACTATCTCTTGGATGGCCAAGTCGTATTTGATAATAATTATATTGATTTCAAAGATTTTGTACTTACAGACAGCTATGATAACCAAGGTGATTTATATGGCAGAATCACGCACAATGGGTTTAAGGAATTGGAGTTTGACTTTCATGGAGATATGCGCAATTTCATGGTTCTCAATACCACTTCCAAAGACAATAAACTTTACTACGGAACAGCATTCGCCACTGGAGATTTGAGGATATTTGGTCGGGAAAAAGTATTCAATATCTCTGCTGATGCCGTTTCCGAAAAAGGCACAAAGTTTTATATCCCATTAGACGGTGGTGAAGAAGTGGTGAAGGAGGATTTCATTCATTTCATTTCCGTAAATGATACCCTTAAGCTGAAAAACCGCGAGCAAGGAGAAAAAATCGGGTTATCGGGCATTAATCTCAATTTGGATTTAGATCTTACTCCTGATGCTTATTGTGAAATTATATTTGACCAAACTGCTGGGGATATTATCCGTGGGAGAGGAAATGGTAAACTGAACCTGCAAATTGATACCAAAGGAGATTTTTATATGTTTGGCGATTATGAAATCCAGGAAGGCGGCTACAATTTTACTTTGTATAATATCATCAACAAAGAATTTGAAATTGAACCAAACAGCAAAATTTCATGGACTGGAGACCCTTATGAAGCCATATTGGACATCAGGGCCAATTATAGCCAGTTGGCATCGCTCACCCCGATCTTGAAAGTCTCTGACGATGACATCAGTAACAACCCGGAGCTAAACAGAAAATACCCAGCCAAAGTCTTGCTTGACATTACGGGTAACTTAATGCATCCAGAGATCGAATTTGGAATAGATGTAGAAGGATATCCGAAAAATGCCACCTACAATGGCGTGTCCATTGAAACACAAATGACGGCATTTCAAAACAAACTGCTAACCGATGAGCAGGAATTGAAAAGACAAGTGTTTAGCCTCATCATCCTCAAAAACTTTTCAGCTGAAAATGCTTTTAATGTAGGGGGGTCAGTTGAGCGGAGCGTAAGCGAGTTTATCTCCAATCAAATTAGTTATTGGATTACACAGTTTGATGAGAACCTCGTTGTGGATGTCGATCTCGGTTCCATGGATGACGAGGCATTTAATACGTTTCAATTGCGTATGTCATACTCATTCCTCAACGGAAGGCTTCGAGTCACCAGAGATGGTGGCTTTACTGACCAAACAACAGGAGCCAACGTGGCCAGTATTTTAGGAGATTGGTCGGTGGAATATTTACTTTCTCCTGATGGCAAATTGAGAACAAAAATTTATAACAGGACTAATTTTAATACATTAAATCCTAATCTTAAATCGACTTCTACTACAGCAGGATTTAGCCTAATGCACACGCAAAGTTTTGATGAGATTAAGAATATTTTCAAAGGTTCGCGGGACAAAAATAGACCTCCAAAAATTGAAACCCCAAATGAGGAAGCCCCCTCTCAAAATGGAATATCTCAAAGGATGGATTCACTGAATGCAAACTAAGTGTACAAAATCAAGATTAGAGCAACCATTTTACTAATATTTCTATCTACACTAATTGTGTATGGAAATTCAACCGATGATTCCACTCGTGTAAATAAAAAAAGACTAAATACGGTTCTTATCGGAACTGGGATTGCATATGGAGGGGCTATGATAGCACTAAATGAAGTGTGGTATAAGGAACAAGGCAAGGGTAATTTTCACTTTTTTAATGATAATTCACAATGGAATCAGGTTGATAAAATTGGCCATTTCTATTCTGCCTACCAACTCAGTAGGGTTGGGACGCAATTATTCCTTTGGACTAACATGCCACGAAAAAAAGCTGCACTTTGGGGAAGCGTCATGAGTCAAGCTGTCATGATCCCCATAGAAATCATGGATGGGTTTTCTGTAGAATATGGATTTTCCTGGGGGGATATCGCCGCAAATTTATTAGGGTCTGGGTTCTATTTGTCTCAGGAACTTGGTTGGAACAAAGAGAAAATAAAACCAAAATTTTCATATCACAGCACGGACTATGCCGCGCTCCGGCCAAGTGTACTAGGCAATGGATTTTTCGAAGAAATTCTTAAAGATTATAATGGCCAAACCTATTGGCTTTCATTTGATATATATGCTTTGACAAATAACAACAAAAGGATTCCTACCTGGTTAAATTTAGTGGTGGGATATGGCGCTGACGGCATGGTGTATGGCAGAGAAAACGAAAATAATGCCAATAGTTTTCATAGTTTTAGGCAATATTATTTTGGGTTAGACATCGACCTTTCACATATTCAAACGAGAAATAAATTTTTAAAATCCCTGATATTCATCGTAGATATGGTAAAACTTCCTGCTCCTACGTTAGAATTCAATAACAAAGGAATAAATTATCACTGGCTATATTTTTAAAAAATGAGGATAGGAGACAAAGTTAGATTGCTGCATGGCACAGAAGAAGGGCGAATTGTAGAGATAAAAGGCAATATTGTGGAAATAGAAATCGATGACGGTTTCATCATTCCCTCTTTGAAAAATGAGGTGGTCGTTGTTGCACATCATGAAGTTGATAATTTTAGAAATGAAAAATCTGAAGAGCCACAGAAATCATCAGCTAGCAGAGCGGACCTTTTGTCCGATGGAATTTACCTTGGTTTAATAGAAAATAAAAGTAGTCTCTTTGATGCATTCCTGATCAACCAAACCCCTCAAAGCCTATTATTTTCCATAGGCCAAATGGACAAAAAATCTTTTCAAGGAAAATCGCATGGGATTTGTGAACAATACGAAGCCAAAAGCATTGGCACTTTTTCTTCGAGCATATTAAACGAAAATAAAAAAATCAGCACTCAAATAATCATGCATGAAAACAATGCCCCTGGCAGAAAGCAACCTTTGAACATAGATTTCAGTGTTACGAAAACTCAACTGGGTAATAAAAAATACATTTCTACTCTTAGCAAAGAAGTATCATTGATCAAGTTAGAGTTGAATAAATTCATGGATTTTAACCCGTTTGAATTGAAGGAAAAAATGATGGGTGGAGCAATACCTGTAAGAAAAAACGACACTCCAACATTTGAAAAAGCAGAAGATACTATTGATTTACACGTAGATGAATTGGAGTCAGGGTTGAAAAGCAATGAAATTCTAGATCATCAGTTGCATGAATTCGAAAAAGCCTATGATAATGCCTTACGCTATAACACTAAAAAACTAAAGATAATCCATGGCATCGGGGCAGGAATTTTAAGAAGTGAAATTCATAAACGCCTGAGCACCAAAAAAGAAGTTGTTTATTTTGAAGATGGCGACAAAGAAAGGTTCGGCTTTGGCTCTACAGTTATCCATTTCTAAAATCAAATGTTCAAAGCATCACGCATAACATTTTTATTTTCGCGTTTTTTGTGATTATTTTGCGCTCTAATTAAGCAAATTTTTATTATGGAATTCAATTTTAATGCATTCATGGAACGCCATGCTGACGAAATAGGTGGGCAATTTTCCGAGTACGATCATAGCAAGTCAGTGATCATTGTTCCATTGCAGGAAAACAGATTCCAAGCTGTGCTTGGCGTCATGAAATTCAATGAAAAATTTGGTAAAATAGGAGTGGAATTTTCATCAAAAGTTTGTCCCTTTTCGGATGAGATTGATTGCAAACAGTTGGTCATGGAAAATGCAAAAACATGTTATGCAAAGTTCGTGATCGTAGATGATTTTATAAAGGTGGAAGGATCGGTTTTTCTAGAGACTATCCGTGAGGATGGACTAAAAGAGATTATAAAGGAAGTGGCACAACTCGCTGATGAATGGGAACTCAAGCTCACAGGACTTGACGTAAACTAAATTTGACACGGGTTATTTTCATTCTTAGACTAGTTTGAATTTATTTTCCATTACAAACATAAAAAGATAGTGCAAAAGGTCTTATCGCCTCATTGTAAAATGGGGAGGAAAGTCCGGACAACGAAGAGCACCGTACTTCCTAACAGGAAGGCACCAACTTATTGGTGACAGATAGTACAACAGAAAGTAAACCGCCTCGGTGCTCCGAGGTAAGGGTGAAATGGTGAGGTAAGAGCTCACCGTATTGTTGGCGACAGCAGTAGCGAGGTAAACCTTACGGGTTGAAAGATCAAATAGGTTTTGTTTTTTATAATGAAAGTGGGCTGCTCGCTCATTGCCGAAGGCAGACAAAACGGGTAGATTGATTGAATTAGCGAGTGATTGCTAATCCAGATAAATGATAAGAGTCCTGATGTAAAAATCTTGATACAGAATCCGGCTTATACTTTTGCACTATTTTTTTACTTAGCACTATGGCAAAAATACTAATTATTGACGACGAGAAGAGTATCCGATCCACCTTGAGGGAAATACTCGAATATGAAAAATATGAAGTGGATGAAGCCGTAGATGGACAAGACGGCATCTCAAAGCTTGAACAAAAAAAATACGATGTCGCTCTGTGTGATATTAAGATGCCAAAGATGGATGGTATTGAAGTATTGGAAAAAGCACAGACCATTAACCCTGATGTACAATTCATAATGATCTCAGCTCACGGTTCTATTGAGACCGCTGTAGAAGCGGTTAAGAAAGGAGCTTATGATTTTATTCAAAAACCGCCTGATCTCAACAGGTTGTTGATTACCCTGCGCAATGCTCTGGATAAATCTAGCTTAGTAACAGAAACCAAAGTTCTTAAAAAGAAAATCTCCAAAACATTTGATATTGTTGGGGAATCCGCTGCCATCACTGAAGTAAAGGATACCATTCTGAAAGTTGCTCCCACTGAGGCCAGAGTAATGATAACTGGTGAAAATGGTACAGGAAAAGAACTTGTCGCCAGATGGCTACACCTACAAAGCAATCGGGCTAAGGGTCCTTTCATTGAAGTGAATTGTGCTGCTATTCCATCGGAGCTTATAGAAAGTGAATTATTTGGTCATGAAAAGGGCTCTTTTACCTCAGCTATAAAACAGCGCATTGGAAAATTTGAGCTTGCCAATGAGGGGACGATTTTTTTGGATGAGATCGGCGATATGAGCCTTTCTGCTCAAGCGAAGGTACTACGTGCTTTACAGGAAAATAAAATAAGCCGGGTAGGTGGAGATAAAGATATAAAGATAAATGTGCGTGTGCTGGCAGCAACAAACAAAGACCTGAAAGAAGAAATTCAATTGAAAAAATTCAGGGAAGACCTTTATCACCGAATCGGTGTGATATTAATCCATGTGCCGCCTCTTCGTGAACGAAAAGAGGATATTCCACTTTTGGTAGATAAATTTCTCAATGATATCTCAGGAGAGTACGGAACTAGAAAAAGTACCATAGACAAGAAAGCCCTTGATGTTCTACAATCGTTCGAGTGGACTGGAAATATTAGGGAATTGCGCAATGTCACAGAACGACTTGTAATAATGTGTGGTGATCAAATCACCGCTGATGACGTCAAAAAATACTGCTAGACTTCTTTATCAGTTTGCTCCGTCTTTTTCACACTATCCTTGGTATACGTAGGACACGTTCGTTGTGTACAAGCAAATGAGCCTATCAAAAATAGGGCAACTATTGTGATCTTAATTTTCATAACACCTTTGTTTAATAGAATTTACAAATATATGGTCATTCCGATCAAATTAAAAAGCAGATGTAATATTTTGCCTAAGTCTACCCTATGTTATGAGTAGATTACACCCTCTCAAATCTGAATTATCAAGCCTGCCCAACACTTTAAAACCATCACCTATAAGCATTCCAATATCTTCTGTTTCTATAAATGCACACGAATGGACATTAGCAAGATCAATTACGCTTATAACGCCAGCTTGCCCCTTCTGCGTATATTTAAATGGATCGTGTACTTCACGAATTCTAATTTGCATCCAGGGAGGCGCATGGAAATTACCATCTTTTTGCAGGTATGCCTGGGACAAAAGCTCCGTCATTCCGTACTCAGAAAATACATGATTAGTATTAAACGCGCTCATTAATTTTAGGTGTAGTTCCTCTCTTGTGAGCTCCTTCCCCCTTCCTTTCATGCCTCCTGTCTCAAAAATGCATACATTTTCCATGTCCAATGAATAACGACTTGCCAACTCCAGCAATGCGAAGGTTACTCCAAAAAAATGCACCTTAAATCCATGCTCTGAAAGCAAACGAAGCTTTTGGGTCAAAAGCTCCATGTCATCCAAATAGAAACCCGAATGAACATTTTTGGACTGCTTCACAAATTGATTTACCATATAAACAAGTGAAGAATTGTCTCTTTCAAGGTAGGACGGAAGCAACCCAATAACAACTGAATTTTCTAAATCCCCAAAGAATGAAGTAAATATCTCGACACTCACTTTAGTATAAAAATCCAGATCTTCAATAAAATGCTTGCTCGTATTTCCAGTGGTTCCACTGCTCTCAAAAATTTTTTGCTCAGTGAAATTTCCTGTTTTTATGGAATGGTTCTTAAAAAACCGTATTGGTAAAAAGGGAATTTCATCGATCTTTGTCACATCATCAGGAGTGATGTTCAGGCCTTGGACATATTTGCAATAGATGGCATTATTGGCATATTGAAAATTAAATAATTCCAACGCGTGTCGCTCAAAGTTTTGATTGTTGGTGCGAAATACATTAGATTTAAAACTATTAAAGGAATGCACGCGTTATATTTTCGTGAATTTAAAAAGCAAAGATAAAGGACAATTGAAATGGTAAAAAATACCTTATGGTTTTTATTGATATTTTTTGGCTTTATGGCCTGCCAGGAAAGACCAACTTTTCCTGTTAACCCTACCATAAGTTTAAATGAATTTTACTTTAAAAAAGTCCAAAATCTGTCCCTAGATTCATTGGTAATAAAAATTAAATTTGAAGATGGAGATGGTAATTTGGGCTTGGATGCCACAGATACCTACCCTCCTTATCATTTGCTTGATGTGATCATAGTCGATGGCGACACCCTTCGATATGGCGATAATGATACCCTTCCTGACTACAATTGTGTTGATTATGAAATAATCAGAAAAGAATCTTCGGTCAATGGGTCTTTGGTGGTTACTGCAGACACAATCTACGTGATTCGAAACTCAGACCACTTTAATTTCTTTTTGGATTTTCTGATAAAGGAAGATGATGGATCTTTTAGGGTTTTTAATCCAGCACTTGAGTTGAACTGTGCCCCACCTTATCATGGAAGATATTTTGTACTTAATACAACAAGAGACATTCGCCCACTAACAGGTGAACTTCAGTATGGTCTAATGTCTGGGTTTAGATTATTATTTAGAAATGATATTATTAAACTACGAATACAAATTCAAGACCGAGCGCTGAATAAAAGTAACATTATCGAAACAGAAGAATTTAGTATCAACGATATTATCAGAGAACCGTCCTAATCTTGTTCTCATTAGATTCAATATCCCTCCTTCTTCTTTGTTAATTCGGCTATCAATAGCCATTAATAAATCTCAGGGTAATCAATTGGATTTACCTCATTGAGCATGGCATAGACTGTGTCGTAAATATCTTCGGCATTTACTTTTGAAAAATAATCCCCATCTGAAGAATAAGCTGGTCTGTGATCCTTAGAGTTTAATGTGACAGGTTTGGAATCTAGATATTTATATCCATCCTGCACCTCCAGTACATGCTGCATCATAAAAGCAGAAGCTCCTCCTGAGACGTCCTCATCTGCAAAAATAACTCGATTGGTTTTTTTTATGGATTCTACGATCGAATGATGTATATCAAATGGCAACAATGATTGCACATCAATTACCTCCAACGATATTCCAACTCCCGCGAGTTGCTTGGCCGCATCCATAGCTATCCTGCACATTGCTCCATATGTAACAATCGTACAATGCGCTCCAACATTCAATACTTCCGGAATGCCCAATGGCAAGGTGTATTCGGCCAAATTATCTGGCACCCTTTCCTTAAGACGGTAAGCATTCAGCGTTTCGATAATTAAGGCAGGATCATCTGATTGCAGCATAGTATTGTAAAACCCTGCCGCTTGTGTCATATTCCTCGGCACCAGCACGTAAATCCCTCTGATACTATTCAGAATCATTCCCAATGGAGATCCTGAGTGCCAAACACCTTCGAGCCGATGCCCCCTAGTTCGGATAATAACGGGTGCTTTTTGACCACCTGCCGTACGGTAATGAATACACGCTAAATCGTCTGACATGGTTTGCAATGTGTAAATCAAATAATCTAAATATTGAATTTCTGCAATAGGTCTTAACCCACGCATGGCAGTTCCTATTCCTTGGCCCAAAATTGTAGACTCTCGAATACTGGTATCCATAACGCGTATCTCTCCGTATTTTTCTTGAAGTCCCGCAAAGCCCTGGTTTACATCCCCGATCTTACCTACATCTTCACCAAATGCCACAACTCTTGGGTCACGCTTTAAAATCTCATCAAAACATGCCTGAAGTACCTCTCTCCCATCTACAAGTTTGGAATCTTTACTGTAAATTGCTGGTACTGCTCTCACCTTCAAAGCTGAATCCTCAGATTCGCTATAAACATGCGAGCTATAATGCCTTTGATTACGATCATCATTAGACTTTAGCCATTGTCTAATTTTGATGCGCGCAGGAGCAGATTGATTTCTAGTATATCTAAGTGAATATTTCAGCGATTTAATAGTATCAAGCTTTAATGGATGCGGAATAGCTTCCAATCCATCCCGATAGGCAGATATTTGTTTGTAAGGTCCTAAATCCGCATTTAATTGATCTAGCAAGTCAAGTGCCTCTTTCTTATCCTGAAGCAACACTTTGGTATATTCCTCCCAAGCATTGTCTTTCCCCTGCCTTGCCATTTTCAACGCTTCGGCTTCAATGCCCTCTAGTTGTCCTTGATGCACAATTTCATTTTCCAAAATCCATTCGCGCATTTTCTTTAAGCAATCATGCTCCTCTTCCCACTTCAATCGCTCTTTCGATTTATATCTTTCGTGCGAACCACTAGTAGAATGACCGAGCGGCTGGGTCATTTCCGTCACATGAATTATGCAAGGGATGTGCCTCTCTCTAGCCAATTTAATCGCCTTTTCATAAGTCTGGATCAATTCTAAATAATCCCACCCTTTTACCTGAAATAGCTCTAGCCCCTTCTCTGTTTCCGAACGTTGGAAACCTTCCAGTACTTTAGAAATATCTTCTTTGGGTGTGTGATAAGAATTTGGAACAGAAATACCATAGCCATCGTCCCAAATAGAAAGCACCATAGGTATTTGCAAAACGGCAGCCGCACTTATCGATTCAAAGAAGACACCTTCTGAGGTAGAGGCATTGCCTATTGTCCCAAAAGCCACTTCATTTCCATGAATAGAAAACTCTTTGAAATCTTGCAATTGCTCGTTTTCACGATAAAGTTTTGATGCCCAAGCCAATCCTACCAACCTCGGCATTTGCGCTGCTGTGGGACTTACATCCGCACTGCTATTTTTCATTTGGGTCTGGCTTTTCCAATTGCCGACGTCATCCAGCATCCTTGTAGCAAAATGACCATTCATCAACCTACCTCCTGAAGCAGGTTCAGCCTCTAGATCAGTATGTGCGTATAGCTGAGCAAAGAATTGCTGAAAATTAAGTAGTTTGGAAGCAAACATAAACGTCTGATCCCTGTAGTACCCGGATCTAAAATCCCCGTCCTTAAAGAATCTCGCCATAACCAATTGCGCCAATTCCTTACCATCGCCAAATACCCCAAATTTTGCCCTTCCCAAAAAAACCTCTTTTCGACCAATCAGACTAGCCTGTCGACTCGCATACCCAATTTTATAGTCATTGAGTATCTCTTTGGTAGTCAGCCCATAAGCACTTAGTTCCTTAACAGAATTTGATTTTACGGATGTCATTTTCATATATCTAAAAAATCCACATTGGCGGGAATCAAAATTAGCAAAAAAACCAAGTATTAAAAAATAAAAGCCAATTGTACACATCTATTGAAGTGGCAAATGGAACATTTCTGACATAATTTTTATTTCTTCATTTCATCACTTATCAAAATTAAATTATGAACATATAAATAAATAGAGAATATTATTTTACCAGACTCACAAAACTAAAAATTGTACTAAAAAACACCCATCCTTATCTTCACCCCAATACAATCATCAAAAGAAAAAAACAGCTTAATTTCCATGAAATTCATCCTGAACTAAAGTCTTGTTTATATATATTTACGGCTTGTCTTCTAAAAATAATACAAATGAAACAAAGGTTCTTCCTTATATATAAATCTCATAAACAAGTAACATAACCATAAAATAACATTATATGAAAATAGGTGTACCAAAGGAAATTAAGAAAAATGAAGATCGAGTTGCATTGACCCCAGCAGGTGTGAAAGAATTTTGTAATCATGGGCATGAGGTAATGATCCAGAAAAATGCCGGAGCTGGCAGCGGGTTTATAGATGATGATTATATACAAGCAGGTGCGATTATTCATCCTTCGATAGAAGATGTTTATGAAAATGCCGAGATGGTTATGAAAGTAAAAGAGCCTGTCAAACCTGAATATTCTCTTATCAGAGAAAACCAGTTGCTCTTCACTTATTTTCACTTTGCATCCTATCGGCCTTTGGCTGAGGCAATGATCAAAAGCAAAGCCATTTGTCTAGCTTATGAAACTGTAGAAAAAGCTGATAGAAGCCTTCCCTTACTCGTCCCGATGTCTGAAGTCGCAGGTAGGATGGCAGTGCAAGAAGGAGCCAAATACCTTGAAAAACCCATGAAGGGTCGTGGTATTCTTCTTGGCGGGGTTCCTGGTGTGAAACCGGCAAATGTATTGATACTTGGCGGAGGAATTGTTGGCACACAAGCGGCAAAAATGGCTGCGGGTCTTGGCGCAGATGTGACTATATTAGACGTTAGCCTACCAAGGCTTAGATATTTATCCGACATTATGCCAGCCAATGTCAGCACACTCATGTCTAATGAATACAATATCAGAGAGTTGATTCCTCATCAAGATCTGATCATTGGTGCAATTCTGATAACAGGTGCTAAAGCCCCTCATTTAATTACGAAAGACATGCTCAAATCCATGAAGCCGGGAACAGTTTTAGTAGATGTGGCAGTAGACCAAGGTGGTTGTATCGAAACCTGTAAACCCACCACACATGAAAAACCGATTTATATCATTGATGATGTAATTCACTATTGTGTGGCAAACATGCCGGGAGCAGTTCCTTATACATCAACTGTTGCACTAACAAATGCGACGTTACCGTATGGCATTCAACTTGCAAACAAAGGATGGAAAAATGCTTGCAAGCAAAATTACGAGTTAAAATCGGGATTGAATATAATTCGGGGTAATGTGGTATACAAAGCCGTTGCCGATGCCTTCAATCTTCCTTTTACTGATGTTGGAAGCTATATTTAGACTTTATTCACAGTATTGTTGATATGCATTATGCCCAGATGTTTCGCCCATCTGAGAAGATATTTTGAAAGCGCCGCAGGCTTTTGCCATGTCTCCTTCGTTGCGATAAATTTGACCTAGGTAATATTGGCTCAATTCTATATTGTCGTCAATATCCAGTGCTTGGAGAAGCAAACGTTTAGCATTTTCATAATCTTTCATTTGAAAATAATAGATTCCCTTATTACGATATGCCCATGGGTTTTCGGGGTTTATGACTATGCTTTCATTGATATCAGCTAATGCAAGGTCAAGCTCACTATCTTTCAAATACAAATACCCGCGATTGTTGAGAAGAAAAGCATTGTTAGACTCATACTTCAACCCCTCATTATATGCTTCCATAGCTTTGTCGGGCTGCTTTATTTTCATATAAACCATTCCTAAGATATTGAAAGCATCTGGTGAAATGGCATCAAGGCTCAAACTCTTTTTTGCCAATATCTCAGCTTCCTCATAATTTTTCATATAATATTTGACCGAAGCCAAATTGAGATAGCTTTCAATATTATCTTGATCCAACTCTAGGACTTGGTTAAAGGCATATGCTGCGGAATCATAATGTCTCAAACCAAAAAATGCCAAACCCTTCGAGAATTGTATTGCTTTTGCATTAGGGTATATATTTCGGATGTGATTTAAATCTGTAAGGGAGTTTTTAAACTGTCTAAGTTCATTCCACACATTGGATCGATTGAAGTATGCATCTATAAAATTGGGGTCATTGATTATAGCCTGATTAAATACGCTCAAAGCTTCTGTCATTCTTCCAGTTGTGCTATATACTATGCCAAGGTTATTATACGCTTGCGCAAATGTCGAATCTAACTGAATTGCCTCTCGATAATACCGAATAGCTTCAGGGTACAGCTTTTCTTTGAAAGACAAATTACCCATGTGAATAAAATGCTTTTTCTGCTGGTTTAAGCGAGCATCCCCGCAGCTACTCAACAGCATAAGAATACCTACGCAAATCCATATATTTACTTTTTGCATCATGTATATTTTAGACTTGAGACGACCAGCATGCAGGAAACTTCCATGGATTTTGACCCCATTTATAATGCTTTTTGAATGCTAAAGGAACTCAGTTAGCTATCAATCCATTAACAACCCACCATTTATTTCTATCGTTTCCCCTAGAATAAAAGAAGAAAATTCTGAGGCCAAAAATAAAATGGGATATGCTACTTCTTCTGGTGTTCCCTCTCGTTTCAGTGGTGTATTATTTGCATAAGATTGCCTAGCTGTCTCTGTAGAAAACCGATCATGGTATGGTGTAGTAATAACTCCCGGGGCAACGGCATTCACCCGAATACCAGTCCCAGCCATTTCCTTGGCAAGACTTTTTGTAAAGGTCAATACACCTGCTTTAGAGACAGAATAGTGCCCTGCACCAGGGCCTCCACCATTACGGGCAGCGATAGAAGTCATATTAACGATGTTACCTGAACCTTGCTTTTTCATTGTTGGCAATACTGCATGACAACATAAAAAAACGCTCTTCATGTTTATATCCATCACTTTATCCCAAAGATCCTCTCCCATTTCCTCCAAACTGCTTCTTTCTACAAGCGATCCGGCATTGTTTATTAATATGTCTATTGTATCAAAGCTTGCTAAAGTTTCTGAAATCAGTCGATCCGCATCTTTTTTTGAAGACAGATCCCCGCTAACAGCCATGGATTTTTGACCCATTTTTTCAATTTGTTTAACCACTTGCAGCGCAGCTTCTTTGTTGGTATTATAGTGTACAACCACATCGGCACCAGATCTACCAAATTCAAGAGCTGTGGCTTTTCCAATCCCAGAGCTTGCTCCAGTTACTATTACTACTTTATTTTCAAATCTTATATCCATAATCTTTTTTCTGTAAAATTAGAAAGCTCATTTTAGTTATGAATGAATTCAACAAAAATAATTCATTATCTAAAACTTGGCTAAAGTAAACAAAAAAGGCTCCGGCGCATAAAATATGCCGGAGCCCATGACTTAAAGTGTTTAATATCAATTGGCAATCAAAATGCTAAACATCTAATTCCCAACCTTCACGAGGTTCTCTTTTGATAAGTCTCTCGGCGTATTCCAAGGCATTTATCTCTTCAAACTCTTTTTTGAATCGAGGCTGCCCATTTTTTATAATCGTTCTCACCTCTGTTGGTAAACCTATCGTATCATCTGGCCCAATATTAGTGAATTTCATGTTTTCACCGTCCCATTTCAATACGCGTTTCAATCCTGTAAGACGAGTAGCAACTGTTCCCATTACTACCACTTCATTAAACGGACCAGCATAACCGAAATGCGATTTGCATTTTACGCGAGACTTAGCGGGTTCTTTACTTGCCCTAACCCAATCTCTTTCATGGCCATCTATTCCACCTTCAACAATTCTCTCATTTACAACAGGATCGTAATTTTCAAATTTTTCTTTCGGAAGGAAAACAGGGTTTCTAGCATAGCAACCGCAAATGATTTTTCCCTTGGTACCTACAAACATAATTCCTCCATCTCCGTCTCCCATTCTCTCACCATCCGGCAATTCGTCAGGGCGATCAGGCATTAATCCACCATCATACCAAGTCACTTTTACCTCAGGCATATTTACCTTCTTATACTTTTTACGAGCTGGGAAGTAATAGCTTATTTTCTCCGCTTCTGATGGCGATTCGGATGTCCATTTAGACGTACTTGCCTCAATCCCTTCAGGATAACCTAACCTTAATGATCTCATCCCGACATCCAAAATATGACAAGCCATGTCGCCAAGTGCACCAGTTCCAAAATCCCACCAACCTCTCCAGTTCCATGGATGGTATACAGGGTTATAAGGGCGCATTTGAGCAGGACCTATCCATAAATCCCAATCCAATTTGTCGGGTTTTTCTACAGGATTCTCCGGATCTTCTATTGGACGGTTTTGGCATTGTGGCCATATTGGCCTGTTTGTCCATGCATGTACTTCGCGTACTTCTCCTATATCATCGTTCCAAATGCTTTCACACACCAATGCAGTTGCCTCATTAGAGGCTCCCTGATTACCCATTTGAGTAGCAACATTGTACTTTTCAGCAGCTCTGGTAAGTATTCTGGATTCATATACAGAATGTGTCAAAGGCTTTTGAGTATATACATGTTTACCCAATTTCATGGCTTCCAATGTTATTTTGCAATGTGCATGATCAGGGGTAGCAATGATCACGGCATCAATCTGATCACCAACTTCCTTGAACATCTTACGATAATCCTGATATACATAAGGCTCCACGGCATTTGGAAATTTCTCCTTGAATTCTTTCATCCTGTTCGCGATGGGCCGTTCATCAACATCGCAAAGTGCCACACAATTCTCTCCGGCCTCAACACCCTTCCTCAAATTATTGTACCCCATAGACATTCCAATTAGGGCAATATTCAGTTTTCCGGCTGGGAATTCTTTTCTCTGCTGACAGCTAGCCATATAAGCAGGAACAACAGTAGCCGTAGCTAAAATAGCGGCAGTCTTCATAAAATCACGACGTGGAATTTGATTCTCTTCTTTCATTTGGGGTTTTACTTTTTTGTTAAAAAATTATATTCGTTTAACCAGAAACTTGTTGGTACTTTTCTTCAAAAATAAATTTTGTTACAAGAAAAGCCCAATTCTGCTTACAAGCAAGGCCTGAGCCAATAAATTCTTTGTTCTTTGGCTCTGTTTGATTAAAAAATTTTAGCAGCAATAAAGTTTCCCTTAAATATAGGAATGTTATGCACTTCTAGAACACACAATTATAAAAATACTCAGAGAATAGTATTAATAGATGGGGTAATCCTAATATAAAATAGGCTGATTGATAAACGAAAAAACTTTGATTTTTCGACTCGCAGGCATAAACGAGCTTTGTAAAATAAGAAGGGAGGCTGTTAACAGCCTCCCTTCTTATTTATTTCTATCCAAAGCTTTTTGAAGTCTCCTGTTCTTATCCACAATCGATAGGTTTTTCTGAGCTATTTCAAGCATTTCAAAATAACTCTCTCGTGATTCCCGGTTAAAATATACATTTAATTTCGAGTGATTCTTTTGCAGAGTTAATGTTTCCATGGATTCTCAATATTAAATTTAGATCTAATATATAGACAGATATTTGCTCAAAAGGTTGCCTCAACAAAGAAATTTTATTTTGATTCCCATAGTCTTACAGACGCTTTTGCGAGAAGTCAATAGCGAGACATGAATGAGATGACAAGGGCAAGGACTGAAAAAAATAATTATCTTAGTATGGTCACTGTCCCTTTTACGGATTGTCCCGTATAGGCAATTCTATAATAGTAAACGCCACTCGGCTGATCTTCACCAGACCAATGAAAATCCCTTTCTATTGAACTAAAAACCTCTTTTCCCCATCGATTATAAATTATAATCCCCTCAAATTGCCGCACGCAATTGTTGCCCGGAAGATCAGGGATGTAGTAGGTCTGATTTATAGTATCACCTTCATTGGGTGTAAAAACATTTGGAGGTATAAAATCATATTCGTAATACGTATCCCGTACTGTCACTTGCATATCAAGCGTATCACTTTGGGGCACCAGGCATTTATGGTCGTCCAATATTATCTGAAAAACATAGACGCTGTCCATATAATCCTTTCCCAAAAGGGAACAATCCGTTTGCCATGAAAATGGGGAGTATAACTGTCCATCACCGGATTTATCCTCAAACATCACCCCAAGGGCATCCGCGATATTTTTATTTTGCATGCGCATGGAAATAAGATCATTTTCCTGGTCATAGCCAGAAACCTCCATTTTTAGAAGTTTTCCTGCGTCAACATAAACCATATCGGTCAGTACATTTCCATCTACAAGAATTACAGGTGCGGTATTAATGGGCGGCAATATATTTAACGTTAGCACAACCGTATCTGCATTGGCAATTTTACATTTGTCCGCATCTTCTACCATGACCATAATTTCATAAACATCCCGTTCGGCCAGGTTTACATCGCCACAATTAATCTTCCACTGCAGGTCTGTTTGGATGTTGGAACTACCGGTTTGATTTTCAAATACAATCCCTACTTCCTTTAGATCAAAACCTATCCCCACAGCGTTAAGCTGCAATTCATCTGTGGGGTCTCCATCAAAGGCACTTACATCAAATTCCACTTCATCCTCAATTCTCAATGTCAGCTCTTTATTTATATGTTCATTATCAATCAGTACTACTGGCTCGTTGTTGTCCGGAAGGTCCACCGTTATGTTCAGCGTGATGCTGTCTCGATTGTCCATGCCGCATAGATCCGCATCTTCAACATAGAATTTCAGCTTAAATTCATTTTTCAACCCAAAAGGGTAAACCTGGCAATCTGTGTTCCACTTCATTTGAAAATTCAATTTTCCGGATTCGAAAAGCAAGGTGTCTATCTCGATTCCATAATCTGCCAACTCAAAACCATCACCTTCCACATAGAGCAACAGGCTATCGAGGTCTTGATCTTCTGCCGCAAATGACATATCGATCAATGTCCCTTCGGTAAAAGATGCCGATATTTCTTTCTCAGTTGGCAATGTAAATTTTGGAGGTTTGTTGGGTGGCGGCTCCACTAGGACAATAAGCCTGATCGTATCCATCAAAGGTTGCGGACAAGTATTGTCGCTGGCTATGACATCTATGATAAATGGCTCATTCTGTAAATATGGGCAATCGGGAAGGCAAACCTGCACTCCAAGTGTATCGTCTGGGTCGTTCAAATAACCTATTTCCGTAGAAAGAATGCTCTGAAGGTTCGCTTCAAAGTTCACAGGGTTTGCCCGCATGGTTATTGTTTCGCTACCATCTTTATCTTTGATTTTAAAATCGAAACACTTCAGATCATCCGCTTTTAATTTTATTGTATCTATCTCTGCTGTAAAGATCTCCTTTCCAGGCACCTTGACTTGAATTTCGGGAGGATTTCCCGGATCGGGACAGTCAATCACGAAAAGTTGAAAATCTCTCAATACCTCACCAATCTTTACGCCTTCTCTATATTCTTCACATTTCACAGAAAACACGAACAATCCCTCCTGTGTCGGTGTAACAGTCAAAAATCCTTTTTCATCAACATTCAATGTTGGGTTGCCGGGAATTTGAAAGTCGTTATTAATACCAGTTATCCAATTGACTGATGGGTGGGGAGCAGGACTGGGCACCGGAAGGGGTGAAAATTCAGAGCTGTTTAGTGGGGTGGTGAGGCTATAAACCAATGAATCTCCATCTGGGTCATAACCTCTAAAATCCACATAATAAAACCTATTGACACATGCGTAGTCACTCAATGGTGGAAATAATTGTGGCGAAGAATTTCTAAATTCCTCACCATTCTTTCGGATAGGCGGAAACTCAATGTAAAATGTTTGTCCGGTCTGGTCCGGCTGAATTATATTATTGATTACCCCATTTCTACAACAGCGCTCCCAAACCAGATAATACCCCTGAGGATCGGAGAACAGCGCGGGATCAAGCATCACCTCTGCCGCATACTGCAATCTGTTCGTGATCAGTTGATCATTGGTACAGGAAGGATTGGTATATGGCACATACTGCTCCGATTGCAAATTCATCTGGACAGACCTTACGAATACATCATCCCTTTTTCTAAAAACAGAAGCCAAGATTTGAAAATCCTTGGCTTGTGGGTTGCCATTTACCTCATCAAAATACTGAATCTGCCTGAAGAGATATCGATCCCCTTCTATGTGCAATATTTCAAATTCGCCGCCAACTATATGCGTAGCCTGCGCCATTTGGGCTGCAAACAATATTATTGAAAATATCAGTAGAATTCTTTTCATTTAGCAGGATGAATTGTACCAAATTATAATAAAAATAATCCCCTACCAAACGATATTGTGTAACTTTGCCGCCGATATATGGGAATAAAAAATAAAATATTTGAGAAGGTCTCAATTGAGACAGTTGCGGCAGAAGGAAAATGCATTGCAAGGATAGATGGCCAGACTGTATTTGTAGGTGGCGTAGCTCCCGAAGATGTGGTGGACTTGCATATAATCCGCAAGAAAAAGAGTTATTTGGAAGGAAAAGCTATTAAATTACATGAATATTCGAAACAGCGGGTAGATCCCTTTTGTTCACATTTTGGGCTTTGTGGTGGATGCAAATGGCAGCACTTAGGATATGAATACCAGACCGCAGCCAAAAGGCAGCAGGTCATTGACAATTTTCAGAGGATAGGAAAGTTTGATTTCCCCGAGGTGAATCCCATCATTCCATCTAAAAATACAACGCATTATAGAAACAAGTTGGAGTTTACCTTTAGCAGTAAACGATGGCTTAGTTTTGAAGAGATCAAGTCTGAAGCCGAAATAGACAGAAATGGAGTGGGGTTCCATATTCCCAGACAGTTTGACAAAATCGTGGATATCCAGGAGTGTTTTCTACAAAAGGAACCGTCCAACGAGATAAGGAATAAGCTCAGAAAATTTGCCAACGAAAATAGATTAAGCTTTTATAGCATCAGGGAGAACCATGGACTTTTGAGGAATTTGGTGATCCGCACCAGCTCCACGGGTCAGCTCATGGTCATTGTACAATTTGGTGAGAAAGACGACAATGGCATCAAATTGGTCATGGATTTTTTACGCATTTCTTTCCCTCAGATTGACTCATTGTATTATGTGATCAACCTAAAGCTGAACGAGACCTTTCTGGATCAGGAGTTGATTTTGCATTCAGGAAATGCGTTTATAGAAGAAAAAATGGAGGATTTGACATTTAAGATCGGCCCTAAATCTTTCTTTCAAACCAATACAGAACAAGCACTGGCTCTTTATACCAAGGCACGAGAAATGGCCAGATTAAATGGGAATGAAACTGTGTATGACCTCTACACAGGCACCGGCACCATCGCCAATTTTATTGCCAAAAAGGCCCAAAAAGTCATCGGAATAGAGTCAGTAAAAGAAGCGATAGAAGATGCCCGCGAAAATTCACGATATAATAACATTGAGAATTGCGACTTCTTCGTTGGGGATATAAAAGACACATTAACCCATGATTTTTTTGCGCAGCATGGAGCTCCTGATGTGATCATCACTGACCCACCTCGGGCAGGAATGCATGCCGATGTAGTAGAAACACTCCTACAGGCGGCCCCGGCAAGGATCGTGTATATAAGTTGCAATCCCGCGACACAGGCTAGGGATCTTGCGCGGCTCACGGATGATTATATTGTGGAAGAAGTGCAGCCTTTTGACATGTTTCCACACACGCATCATTTAGAAAATATTGTTTCATTAAGTAGAAAAAATTAAATCAACAGCATGGACGTTAGTAACCACCCGGAACTGGATGGGAAATACTTAGGAAAAATTTCTCAAGATTTTATAAAAATTGCAGATCAAATCAAGGAGGCATCTTACCAAATCAGGAAAAGGGGATTTTCGGATTTTCCCATTTTCATCGTCAGCAATACGGAGATTCCTCTGGGGCAATTACTATATAAAAATGATGAAGTAGGCACGCACTGGAACTACTTCGTCACTTATGTAGACGAATTTGTGGAGCGAAATATCATTGCCAAAGACAAAGTGGACGATTTCAAAACCAACTATAAGAACGCCGATGAGTTTTGCTGCTTGTTTGTGATCGACGGTGTATTCACTAAATTTATTTTTATCCCTTATCCCGAGGATTAGCAGTTCAAAATCCTCAAAAAACCATGGATTTTGGAGGCATTTTAAGCTAAAATGAAGAGAATAAAAAAGTACCTATTGAATATCTTTATCTATACAAAAACTAAAAACTGCTATAATGAAAAAGCTATTGCCTTATTTAGAGAGAGTCTTTTTGACCGGATTAATAATTGGATTTGTCTTTAGTTTAACAGGAATAGAAATACCCTATTTACTTACCATCAGTCTCGGAGGTTTAGGTATAACCTTTTTTTTGAATGCTTACCTACCAGTAGGTATTGAATCTACAGAAAAAGACAAGATGGGATTCAATGAGTTACTGGGGTTGTTAATAGTTCCCAAAGTACTTTGGATTAGCTCTGCAATAGCAACGCTTGGGATATTATTTTATACACTGAAGCTTGACAACAATGGATACATGCAAATGCTCTACATCGGTGGATCAACGATCATAACTCCATTAGTAATTATGCTAATTCTAAAGGCTATTGGCACGAAGTATATAAAATTTACCAATCCTGCAATATTTAGAGCTGTACCAATACTATTCGTAATTGGCTACATACTTTTCGGTTGACATAGCTCGTTTCAAACCGCGGAAAAGCTATCCGGGAAATAATACCCTAAGCGCTCGATTAGATAAACCAATCGTCAGTGTTTCATCCCGCACACTTTGCAGAATTTCTTTTTGCCGGGAGGTCGTTTTTTGGGTTTCTTTTTGTGACCAAAATAAGTAGGGTCTGAATACTGGGGCTTTTGCATTTCGCGTTCCGCCTTCATATTTTCCTTAGCGTTGGCTTTCATCCTTTGCCCATACTCCTCTATTTTTTTATCAAATTCCTTGTCGTATCCATTCTTAGCTTTTTTCTTTTTGACCTTAGTCGGTTCGGCACCAAAAGTGACCCCTTCAAATTCAGGCTTCTTACCTTCATCGGGACTGTGGGCAGATTGCGCCATGGCTTGGGCGCACGAAATCATGATAGCGAAAATTAATAATCTGAAATACATACACCTATTTAACATTTTTCTTAAATATTGGCAAAAAGCTAATTTCTGATGCTCCTACCAAAAAGAACTATAACTATAACCTGATAGACAAAATAATATTGCTCCTAGGTTAATTTTTAACTTACTCCGCTCCCGTTAGTCACCTGATCTTCGGGAGTAACAAAAACCAAACTTCCGTCATGGTTTTCGGCCAGTAGTATCATGCCCTGAGATTCTATGCCCATTATTTTGCGAGGGGCTAAATTCACCAGCACGCTAACCTGCTTGCCAATTACATCTTCCGGTTTATAATATTTGGCTATTCCGCTCACGATCGTCCGCTTGTCCAGCCCAGTGTCCACCTGCATTTTTAGTAATTTATTGGATTTTTTCACTGGCTCGGCTGTCAAGATCTTTCCAATCCGAATATCCATTTTCACAAATTCGTCATAGGAAACAGGCTCCTTTTCAGAAGGAATCTTAATTTCTTCGTCACCCTGTGCTCCATTTTCAGCAAGGGTAGATTGTAGTTTCGCAATTTGCCTTTCTATCTCTTCATCCTCGATCTTAGCAAAAAGCAATTCAGGTTTTTCTACTTTGTGTCCAGCCTCCAAAATCTCCGGAGATCCTGCATTGTCCCAGCTCATTTTTTCCATATTTAATGATTTGAAAATCTTTGCAGAGGTAAATGGCAAAAATGGTTCACCTAAAACAGCAATGTTCGCCACTACTTGCACCGCCAAATGCATGATAGTAGCCACTCGGTCAAGGTCAGTCTTGACCTGTTTCCATGGTTCGGTATCCGCCAAATATTTATTACCAAACCTTGCAATTTCCATGAATTTGGATAATGCCTCTCTAAACTTAAACGTGTTCAAGGAAGTTTCTATGGATTCTGGGGCACTTTTAAGGTTCTGAACCAGCTCAAGGTCTATATCATATAGTTCCCCTTTAGCAGGAACATTTCCATCATAGTATTTATGCATGAGCACCATGACGCGGTTCACAAAATTGCCCAAAATAGCAACCAGCTCATTATTATTTTTGGCCTGAAAATCCTTCCAGGTAAAGTCGTTGTCCTTAGTTTCCGGGGCGTTTGCACACAATACATATCTCAACACATCCTCTTTTCCTTTAAAATCCTCCTGATATTCATGAAGCCACACCGCCCAATTTCGCGAGGTGGAGATCTTGTTCCCTTCCAAGTTTAAGAATTCATTTGCCGGAACATTTTCAGGTAGAATAAACTCCCCGTGCTCTTTAAGCATGACAGGAAAAATAATGCAGTGAAATACTATATTATCTTTTCCAATAAAATGTAGCAATCTAGTTTCTTCATTCTTCCAATAGGGTTCCCAATCTTTACCAGCCTGCTCCGCCCATTCTTTAGTAGCAGAAATATATCCAATTGGGGCATCAAACCACACGTATAAAACTTTCCCCTCCGCGCCTTCTGCCGGCACAGGAACGCCCCAATTCAAGTCCCTAGTGACTGCTCGGGGCTTTAGACCCTGATCAATCCACGATTTACATTGCCCATATACATTGGATTTCCATTCTTTATGTTCGTTCAAAATCCATTGACGTAGCCAAGGTTCATACTCATCCAATGGCAAATACCAATGTTTAGTTTTTTTCAATATTGGTTTTGATCCACTCAACATAGATTGTGGATCAATGAGTTCTGACGGACTAAGGGTTGATCCGCAATTTTCACACTGATCGCCATAGGCATCCTTATGCCCACATCTTGGACATATTCCCGTGATATACCTATCCGCTAAAAACTCCTGTTGCTCTTCATCAAAATACTGCTCTGATTCTATGACTTTCAGAGCAGATTTTTCATTCAGTTTCACAAAAAAATCAGAGGCAGTTTCGTAGTGAGTTTTATTCGATGTCCTGGAATAAATATCGAAACTTATGCCAAAATCCTTAAAAGAAGATTTTATCAACCGATTGTACTCGTCAGCGACCTCTTGCGGTGTTTTTCCTTCTTTTTTGGCCCTGATGGTAATCGGAACACCATGTTCGTCAGAGCCACACACAAACACTACATCCTCATTTTTAGATCTCAAATACCGCACATATATGTCGGCAGGAATATATACACCAGCCAAGTGTCCAATATGAATAGGGCCATTGGCATAAGGCAGCGCGGATGTAATAGTATGTCTCTTAAAAGTTTTGTCAGGCATAGTTTAAAATTTGCGCAAAGATAGGGATATAGTCTTTGAAGAATATATTGTTCCTGAAAAAAGAACTACTTTTTAAGGATCGGTAATGCAATTTCGAAAATGGTATTCTTGGCGGCATTTCTAAGGTGTATCATTCCTCCCAGCTTTTCGATAGCTATTTTCGCCGTATAAATCTCCAAACCGGTTCCTCCCGGCCTTGGAGACCCTTTGAAGAAAATGTTAAAGACCTTGTCTTCATCACCTGGCTGAATTCCAAAACCATTATCTTCCACAACGATTTTCAATTCTTCGTCTTTAAGATCAGCTTTAACCAAAATCACGCTGTTACCCCGATCTTTATAGAGCATCGCACTTCTAACCATGTTATCAACTATCTGATTAAAAAGCTTCTTGTCACTATTCCATGGGCCATTTATTTGTAAGTCGGTCTCAATAGAAACACCCTTTTCCGCGGAAAAATGAGCTATTTTATCTGTTATTTCTAGAATTTCCTGCATAGGATCTAGAGGCTCGATCACTAGCTTCTTTTGATATGTTTCGTGTACTTCAATCAATCTGATCAATACATTGTTCAAATTATTGGCAACGTTGTGCAGTGTATTAAAATAAATTTTTGACTGCTCCTCTCTTGCCTCCATCTCACCAAGACTTATAATCCCCTGCATGGTCGCGATAGGCCCCCTCAAATCATGGGATGTTTTATATATAAACTGATCGAGATCTTTCACCGCCTTTTCAAGTTCGTGGTTGGAGCGATCAAGCTCAGCAGTTCTTTCTTGTACTTTTTTATCAAGGTCTATATTGATTTTATCAAGATCTATATTGATATTTTTCAACTCATCATTTTGCTCCTGGATTGTAACTTGAGCATCAGCCAATAACTTATTTTTCTTTTCCAGATTTTTTTTCTGAACCTCTATTTTATTTTTACTTTCATTTAGCTGAAGGTTAATCCTATTTGTTTGGGTAAAATTCTTGAAAATTACAACGATCAATACAACACTCAATATAAGCACTGATAGTAAGAAAAAGTTAAATAGCTTAGTATTCGATATAGTTTCATCCTTGTCATCCAGTTTACGCTGACTTTGCTCTTCAATTGCTGCTATCTGCACATTGGCCAAATTGTTAGCCAACTCTTCATTAAATATGCTGTCTTTCATTATAGAGAATTTCTTTTGGTAGAAATAAGCACTATCCAACATCTCTTCAGCAGCATATATATCCGAATAAAGACCATAGTTATTTTTTATTCGGCTTTTATCATTGAGTTTCACAAGTAGTGCCTGGCTCCTATCTAAATAATTAACAGCAACACCGTAATTACCTTCCTGAAAAGCAATCTTGGCAAAGAGAAAGTAATTGGAAGATTCTAGCAGTTTATAATTATTTTTAAAACTTTCCTCAACAGAAAGATTTAGATAATATTTAGCCGAATCATAATTCAATAGTTTTATATACACTTTAGCCAACCCGTTGTAGGCATGACCGACACGATGTGGCCTGTTGTACTTTTCTGACAACTTTATAGCTTGTTTAAAAAATGAAATTGCCTGTTCGCCTTCCTTTTTGCCATCTAATTCTGAATATGCAAGCCCTAAATTTATGTTGTTTAATATAGTCCTAGCCGTATCTCCATTCAGCAACTTGATATTTAATGATTTTTCAAAATTTTCTAATGCCCTTATGGGATCATCAATCTTATAATATATTAAACCAATATTGTTGTAAGAAACTCCCAGACTGGCATTATTGCCTATTTCCTCCTTAATTGTCAAAGATTTAGAATGGTTGGCCAAAGCCTTATCATATAAGTTAAGCTCAAGATAGATCGTACCTAAGCCTGTATATCCGTTGGCGAGTAATCTTTTATAACCTTTCCTAGTTGAGATTAAAATTGACCTATTAAAACTATTTAATGCTTCCTGATAAGCATGCTTCAATTTATAATAGTAACCCAACTCTATTAAAAATGTAGAAATGTATGAACTGTCGTGTTCTGATAGCGCATATTCCAAACCATCCCTTGAATATTTGAAATACTTATCAGCTTCCAACCCCACGGAATATTCTAAAGATAGATTTTCAAGTACCTCAAGCTTTTGCTTACCCTTTAGGGTTTCCAGCTGTCTAATCAAACTATCAGAATCTTCGCGGGAAATTGCATTTAGCGAAGTCAACAAGATGCAATGAAATACCAGAAAATATTTAAATAATACAATTTTCATTTCACTCCTACCAATCTTTACCATTCCTTATTTCTAAAAAAATGTCTTATTCGGTTTCAATAAAACGGAATTTTAGAAAAGAACAAAATGAAATATGCAATAAAAAGATTTTTCGAATCATTGGCAGATTATGTAGACTGACCCTTACTAATATAAAATCCAGAGAAATCAATTTGAAAAAAAATCAATAACAACAACACACTAACAACAGTCTAAAAGTGTACGGCATAAAGAATTTGTTGTATTATTCTATGTTTTTTTATAATTATTTTGATATTACGGATAGTATTTGCTATGTTTGAACTGTCAAAACACAAACATGGCAACAAAATAAAAGTTAAAAAATTAAACTAAAT